>CAVGNO010000147.1:386-5259 GCA_963630475.1 Blautia faecis
TTGTCATAACAGTGCAAATCCCAATATGGATGCAATGTTTCGTGATGTACGCAATGGAAATCCTGAAATTGTGATAGGAAGTGACCATTACTACAACCTCACGCAATCATGGCCGCAGAACAATCCGACGCCACAGTATTTCATCAATGTCTTCTATTCGCTTGAATTGCTCCGGATTATGGGCATACCGCCAACTGTAATGGAGTTTCCATTCGGCACAATGTCTGACTGGCCGCCATTCATGCCCGAGGATTTTGAGGCATGTCTTATGCTCCATGTCGCAACTGGCATGAAGGGGCTGAACGGCTATATCTTGACCGGTGGACCAAATGTCCCGGGAACGGGAGTAACGACCGATTATTACGACTATCACGCACCCATTGGCGCAGCTAATGAAATTCGCCCTACTTTTGCCGTTCTGGAACGCTTCAGCGAATTTCTGAAGACGCATGACGGGATACTCCAAAGCGAGCCGCTCGTGGATTTTCAGGTTGCGGTGCCGTGGGATGGTGCAATCAAGTCGAGTCTGCCAGATTGGCTTCCACCGGATCTGCCCGGCACAATGACGCCGGCTGAATTGTGGCGACAAGTCATCCGGGGCGTCCTCACGACTTCCTTCGCTGGCGGACTGCTGCCGCAGCTTACCAATCTTACCGATGCAGATCCCGCGAAAGTGTTGCTGATTCCATGCCATGGCGCAATGTCGGCCAATGATCAGCGATTTATCATCGATTTCATAAAAAAAGGCGGACGCGTGATTATGCTGCCGCTATTGCCTGTGTATGACGAAAACTATCGCCCATGTACACTTCTTGCGGATTATATCGGCGGTGCATGCGGTCCGATGATTTTACCAGTAGACCACCAGGTTGTTCTCTCACTGGGGACAATCAAAAATGTCTGGTGCAATGAAGGTTCGTCATGCGCGGTCAAGCTCCCTGACAATGCCGAAATACTAGGCCGCGACGAGCGCTCTGGCGACGTGATGTGCTATCAGGCACACTACGGCAAGGGCGAATTTATCTTCTTCGGTGCCGCGTGGACTCATACGACTGCCGTACAAGCAGCCTCTCTGCGATTTCTCCTAGAAAAACTTGGAACAACGCCGCATCTGACAAATAGTAATCCGTTCGTCTTTGCCGTCGTGCGGGGGAATTTCCTCTTTTTGTGCAACCTCTCGACCTGCCATCAGGAGACGACTGTAACGATACGCCACACAGGGAAGAGCTACAAACGCAATCTCTCGCCGATGAATGTCGAAGTCATCAAGCTGTGATGATGATATTTGATTGCCTACAGCATTTCGCACATTAACTTTTTGGCGAGGATCGAATGAACCGGAGGGCGGAAGAGCTGTTCCTGACATTGAACGAGACTCAAAACACCCTATCCACAAACGGATCTCATCCTGCATTATGAAATGCTTAATTCACAGGATGTGCCACAGACCCTTTTCCTCGAGTCCAGGAAGTCTGAAGTTGCGGCGATGTATCGTGAGATGACGTTCAATGTGATTAGTTGCAAAGTGTTGATATTACCTTATATTAACGCGTTTTACAATTTCATACTATACGTAAACAAATCAACTAATAGAGAGGTAAGACCGATGAGTCAGCAACATACCAAGGCTGAAAAGCGCACACGTCGCAAGCGTTATCAGGAGCGTGTCCGTGCTCGCATCAACGAAGCGAAAGCGGCAGCCAAGAAGAAATAATGCCGGGGAATAACCGGTGCAGGCACATTGCCCGAGTTCATGCAGGATTTCAAGAGATTCTGCGTGAGCGGTGAGGCAGTGTGCCTCTTTTTGTTTTTATTCACTTGTTACTTTTTTATAGTCAAGCGCGAATACGCGGATATAAGGAAATAAAATATGGTAAAAAAGAGTTCTACCAAGAGCAGCTGCGCGGCACCTGAAGCCGTTGCAGCATCCGAGAGCTGCCAGGCGAAGCCGGCAGGTAAGAAGAGCAATGCGATCAAATACGTCTACCGCTTCGGCAAGAATGGCGCCGAGGGTGACGCAAAGATGCGCGAATTATTGGGCGGCAAGGGCGCGAACCTGGCAGAGATGAGCGCGCTGGGCTTGCCGGTTCCTGCAGGTTTTACGATTACCACCGAGTGCTGCAATGCATATTTTGAACAGGGCGGCAAATTCCCGGCGGGCTTAAAAGCGGAAGTCGAGGATGCGATGCAGCACATCGAGAGTACGATGGGCCACAAATACGGCGATGCGAAGAATCCGCTGCTAGTCTCCTGCCGTTCTGGCGCGCGTCAATCCATGCCGGGCATGATGGACACCGTCCTCAACATCGGTTTGTCCAGCAAGACCATCCCGGGGCTGATCGAGAAGACGAAGAATGAGCGTTTTGTCTGGGACTCCTATCGCCGTCTGATTATGATGTATGCCGATGTCGTGATGGAGAAAGCCGAAGGCATCGATCCGATTGACGGCAAGGGCATCCGCAAACTTCTCGACGAAGATCTGGACAAGTACAAGTTCTTCTGCAACTACACGAGCGACACGCAGCTGACTGCAGGCGACTTGAAGCGTCTGGCCGAATCATTCAAGCGCCGCATCAAGGAAGTGCTGGGCACTGAATTCCCGGATGACCCGATTGCACAGCTGTGGGGCGGCATTGGCGCGGTCTTCAAGAGCTGGAATGGCGCAAAAGCGGTCTCATACCGCCGCATCGAGAATATTCCGGATACTTGGGGCACCGCAGTAAATGTCCAAGCGATGGTATTTGGCAACATGGGTGACACTTCGGCGACGGGTGTCGCATTCACCCGTAACCCCGCGACTGGCGAGAACAAATTCTTCGGCGAGTGGCTGGTGAATGCCCAGGGCGAAGACGTCGTCGCCGGTATCCGCACACCGAGCCCGCTCAACAACGAGACCAAGACCGACCAGAACAAGCACATGAAGTCCATGCAGGAAGTCATGCCGAAAGCATACGCAGAGCTCTATGCTATCCGCAACAAGCTCGAGCAGCACTTCGGGGATATGCAGGACTTGGAGTTCACCGTCGAAAACGGCAACCTCTTCATGCTGCAGTGCCGTAGCGGCAAGCGTGGCGGTAAAGCCGCAGTCGGCATGGCATTGGACATGCTGAAGGAAGGGCTGATTGACGAAGAGACTGCGGTCATGCGCGTCCAGCCGACGCAAGTGCTGGAATTCCTGCTGCCGATTATCGAGCCGGCCGCAGAGAAGCGCACAAAGCCACTCGTCAAGGGCTTGCCTGCAGGTCCGGGCGCAGCTGTCGGTGACATCTATTTCACTAGCGCAGACGTCGTTGAAGCAGTCCGCATGGGCAAGAAAGCGATTTTGGTCCGCGAAGAGACCAACCCCGAGGATGTCGAGGGCATGCGCAATGCGAATGGCATTCTGACTGCGCGCGGCGGCATGACATCGCACGCGGCATTGGTTGCGCGTGGCTGGGGCAAGAGCTGCATTGTCGGCGCATCCGACATGGTCGTCGATGTCGCGAACAAAACTTGCCGCATTGGCGACTTGGTTCTGCATGAAGGCGACCCCATCACGATCAACGGTTCCAAGGGCCTGGCATACAATGGCGAGTTGCCGCTGGTTCCGCCGACTGCTGGCGACGACTACAATAAGTTCACCAAATTCATGGCGCTGGTCGATAAATACCGCACGATGGGCGTACGCGCAAATGCTGACAATCCGTCGGATGCCAAGCGCGCGCGTGAGTTCGGCGCTGAGGGCATCGGGTTGTTCCGTACGGAGCACATGTTCTACGGCACCGGTAGCGCAGAGCCGCTCTTCCTGCTGCGCAAGATGATCCTCTGCGTGGATAAAGATGACCGCATCAATGTCCTCAAGGAGCTCTATCCGGCGATGAAGAACGACATCAAGAAGACGATGAAGGAGATGACTGGCTACTCGGTCACCGTCCGTCTGCTCGATCCGCCACTGCACGAATTTGTCCCGCACGCTGCGGTCGGCCGTCAGGAACTCGCTGCAGCGCTGCATATCGCTGACGACGAAGTGCTCAAGCGCATCGACGCACTGGCGGAGAGCAATCCGATGATGGGTCACCGCGGCGTCCGTCTCTCGGTCACTTATCCGGAAATCACTGAATTCCAAGTGCGCGCAATCTTCGAAGCCGCTGCCGAAATCAACTACGAAGAGAAAGCGAACATGGAGCCGGAAATCATGGTGCCAATTACTTGCGATGTCCGCGAATTGCGCTATGTCCAGAATATCGTCGAGCGCGTCCATGCCGAAATCATGCGCCGCTTCGATCTGAAGTCCTTCCCGTATCATCTGGGAACGATGATCGAAATCCCGCGCGCAGCGCTCAATGCCGACAAGCTGGCGACGGTCGCCGAGTTCTTCTCATTCGGCACCAACGACCTCTCGCAGCTCACATTCGGCTTCTCGCGCGATGATATCGGCTCATTCATGGGCGATTACCTCAATAAGCACATGATCGACGCCGACCCGTTCCAGACCATCGATGTCGATGGCGTCGGACAGCTCATCGAGATTGCCGCGCAGAAGGGCCGCAGTGTCCGCAAGGACATCCACTTGGGCATCTGCGGTGAACAGGGCGGCGATCCCGCATCGGTCGAGTTCTGCTACAAAGCCGGCCTCACATACGTCTCCTGCTCGCCATTCCGCGTGCCGGTTGCGCGTGTCGCCGCTGCGCAGGCCGCAATTAAAGCCAAACGGAAATAAAACGGAATAAAACGGAAACGGATTTTAACGGAGGTAAACGGAAATAAACGGAGGATAACGGAATAAAAGAAAATCCGTTAAAATCCGTTAAAATCCGTTAAAATCCGTTAAAATCCGTTAAAATCCGTTAAAATCCGTTAAAATCCGTTAAAATCCGTTAAAATCCGTTAAAAT
>CAVGNO010000148.1:0-5202 GCA_963630475.1 Blautia faecis
GCACGCCCAGATCCTTGTTTTGTGCAAAGAGCGAAATCTTTTCCGCAAGCGGGAGTGCCGCAAAGCCGGCGTCATCCACTGCTGCGATAAGCGCTTTCGCGAAGAACGGGCTCATGCTGCCCTTGCCCAATGAGTCAATCACTGCAGCGTTGTTTGCAGAATTGGGAACCAGCGCCAAGAACGGTAATGCTGTTGAAACTAATGGTTTTTCATTTTCCGTTCCGATCGCTGCCATTTTCTCCTGCACTTCTGGGCGCGCAAAGAACACTTCGAACTCGCCAGAAACCTCCGGATGTTTAGCTGCAAACAGCTGAATCATGATCGGCTCTACCGCATCATTTTGAACACCAACCATAGTCAATTCCGCGTTGAGACCGTTCGTCGCCCCAAAGATTAGCCCCTCATCCGCGCCATCTGCAGCTGCGAAAACATCGAGGTATGCGCGAAGTTGCAGACCATCAATCTTCGCGCTCATCGCATCTAAATCAATGCCACGGATCGAAGCCGCAGTCGCGATGATCGTCTTGATCGAGTCCGCATAACGCACAGGAAGCCCCATTGTATCCACGTGCTTGAGCAATTCAGCGCGCTCGTGCGCTGCTGCCGACGCTTTCTCGCGGAATGCCGCACGAATCTCATCCGGAGTCTTCGCCGCATGCGCACCACTCTCGATCTGCTCGGAGAGCTCAGCAAGAATATCCGCAGCCTGATTTGAGAAATTGACGGATTTCGCCGAGAAGGCCATGTCTGCAAGACCCAGCTCATCAGCGAGGCATTCATTGAGCATCCGCGTCAATTCACCATTGCGCATTTCCGTAACCGTCGTGCAGCGCTGCGCCATCCCGCGCATCTCATCCGCAAGACCATTCAAAACCTCGCGTGCAGCTACCGGATTGCCGGCGTCGATGATCTGCTGCTGCAATGCCGGATGCATATTCTTGAGCACACCAACCAATTCTTTCGCGCTCGCATCGACGCTCTTATTGCCGGCTTCCTGGAGCAACGGCTTGAATGCATCGGTGACGAATTTATCTGCGCTACTCTTGAGGCTGCTGTCACGGAATGTCGCACGCAGTGAATCGGCTGTCACTTCGCGGCCGGCTGCCGTCTCTGCATCACAGAATGCACGGATTGCAGCGTCATCTGCAAGCCCATGGACACTGTCAGTCATAGCGGCGAAGTCTGCACCGAAATGCGCCACTGCTTCCGCATGGCACTCGCCGGCCATCTTCACAAAGTCATTCATGATGAAGCGCTGCGGATCATCGGAAATCAGCATATTCGCAATTGCTTCATTGCGCACTTCGGGCGAGAGTACCGGGATATATGTCGCTTCCTGTTCTGGTACTTGTTCATGACGCGCACCATGCTCTACCAGCAATCCCATCAACGGCGTATTCCGCAAATCATCGCCGTAATAATCAGCATATCTGTTGATCAGACTGTCGAGCGCCATGTGGACAAAAGCCGGCTGCAGATGATTGACCAGCGACAGCGTCTTGAAGTCGTTGATGCCGCGTTCCTGCAGGAGAATCACCAACGCAGTACGGCCGCGCTGATTGGCTTGCTCGCCGTAGCCAACGCCGCGGAGCCAATTGTCACTGCGCGCACGATTCTTGTGCTCGGTGGGGGAGTGTGCGCCGACTGCAAGCAACTCGTTGCGCATTGCGATGATTTCATCACTTGGCGCAGGTGAATTCGTCAGCCGCAGAATCTGCTCGTCAAGACGGCGAAGCGTCTCGGTCTCGGAAGTGCCCGAAGCGACCGAGACATGCGCACCAGATTGAGTCAGGAAGACCAGCTCGCATTCCCGTTCTGCACTCGGGTTGTTATTCGAATTCCGAAGAATCAAATCGCGCTGCGATTTTGCGCAAGTGAGCGCAAATTCACGGTCTGCTTGCGAGAGGAAGTCAGTATCACCGACAAGCGTGCGCTGATAAAGCGCGATATTGCGATTCTCAGTGAGCGTACGCCGCGCTTCAGTCGAATCAAACGCAGCCTCACGCTTTGCGCGAAGCCGTTCAGACTTGCCGACCGACATATTGCCGTACATCTGCGCTGATGTCTGAATCGTCTCTGCGCCTGTATGCGCATTGATCGCAGCCGCATTGCGGTCGAGAATGCGGCGAATCTGCTGACGCGACAGCGGCCTGAGGCTACGCTCCGCCAACGTAGTGTCATGTGAATCCGCCGGAGCAAGCCCTATTTCCTTGCGCACACGGTTGATTTCCGCTTGTGTCACGCCATTGTCCGACAGCGCGCGGATAAACGCGTCCTTGATCACCATGATTTCGGTGTGAGACAGCGTCTTGTTGTTCGCACGTAACAAATGGACGTGGTTGTTGATCTTTGTCAGCTTCGTTTCGCTGGACAGCTTTACTTCACCAGCATTGTAGTCGCCCTTCGAGAGTTTCTGGAACTCCTGAATGGAGACATTTACATTTGCAAAATTGATTTCTCTTGACATATTTTTTCGCTCCTGTTTTTGAGGTGTGCGGGCAAATTGGCTATCCTGTTTACACGCAGAAGCACATTAAGGTTACAATGTCTATCGCAAAAAATCCCGTGTAATAAACGCGAGTCTGGCCGGAGCAAACCGCCGGCCAGACAGCACGGATTCAGCGCTCGCATTATCCCAGTTCAATCGTCAGGACATTACGGTTGTCATTACGGCAATAGCTGATATTTGACGCCATTTGCCTGACCATCATGATACCGAGGCCGCCAATTGGCCGTTCCTCGGCCGATAGCGTAATGTCGGGTGGCGGCTGATTGAGCGGATCGAACGCAACGCCATCATCGCGGAATGTCATTCTCACCCCGTTGGATGTCGGCGTGTTCTCCAGTTCAATCTCAAACTCAGATGCTTTTGAGTGCTTGACAATATTCGAGCATATCTCATCAAGAATGATATGCAATTGAGAGAGCTTGTCCTGTGCTAGATCCTTCAGCGCTTCATCGAGGAATGCCGATGCTTTGGCGATGCCCTTCTGACTCGGCTCAAATACTTCCGCACTTACCACAGGGCTGGCAAGATAGCGAATCGCGAGCATCGTGATATCATCGGCCTGCGGCATGCCCTCGACAAATGCCGTCACGACCATCCGGAGAACCGCAGTGATTTTTGCCGGCGATGCATCAGTCGTCTGTGCCGCTTTCAGCGCTGTAAGTAGCCGCTCTTCGCCGAAGAGCTCATTTTTCGCATCAGTCGCTTCTGTCACACCGTCGGTATAGAGGAAAAGCGAGTCGCCCGGCGCAAGCTTGAATGAGAGCTGCTTGTATTCGATGCCGTCCATGAATGCCAGAACGGGACCGGACTTCGCAGTCATGTATTGCGCAGACGGCAAAAGCACGGGCGGGTTATGCCCCGCATTCGCGTACATGACTTCGCCTGTTTCCAAGTCGAGCACGCCTACCCATGCCGTGATGAACATCTCGGCCGAATTATTGCGGCACAGCTCGGCATTGACGCGATTCAGTGTCACCGCAGGATTATGGCAGGACATAAGCTCGTCCTTAATCAGCGTCTTGGCATTCATCATGTACAATGCGGCAGTAATGCCCTTGCCAGACACATCGGCAACCAAGAATGCGACATGCGTCTCATTCAGCATAAAGAAGTCATAAAAGTCGCCGCCGACATCCCGCGCAGCCTGCATGCTGGCGTCCAATGCAAAGCACGCATTTGGCGCAATCGGCGCAGGCAACACCGATTCCTGAATACTCGCGGCTATCTTCATATCCTTCGCGCGATGCTCATCTTCTGAAGCATAAAACGCTTGGATGGCCTTATGAGCACAATAGACGCGGTCGAGCAATACAGTGAAGCCGCCGAGCACAATCAACAGCAGTGTCCCGAGTACTGCGGCGTTCTTATTGCGGATACCAAAGTTTTCCCGATTCGGCACTGCGGCGACAAAACGGTGCTCGCCAAAGAGAAATGCGCGGCACCGGCATCTCTCGCCAAATAGCCGCTGCTCGAAACAATTTTCCGAGTCACCGCCATTTCTGACGGCATCCGCCATTTCACTGTCGCTTTTGCGCACCGTAGTCTCATAATACGTCCCCTCGGAGACTTTATAGCCCGTCTCCGCTAATGTCCGCGCTTTATTGCGGTGACGCGCCGGATTGGAAAGCAATTTGCCAGTCTTCAAGTCTGCGCACAGATAAAATCCCGTCCGCCCGATAATCCATCCATCGAAGATATAACTCAAAATGGATGGCAACATCGTCGCCAGACGCCGCTCATTGAAACCGACTTCAATATAGCCGTTGCCTTCGGGGAAAGCCACTGCCAGATATTTCGCACGCACATTTGAATTATGGGCATGCACACGAAATGGCTGCGAAATAGTAGTGGTCACGCCTTGCGTCAGCGCTAAAAAAGGCGCAGTCATAGGATTGATGCTCATATCAACACCGATGCAATGGATATCGTTGGAAGCAATGATAATACCATCGCGATTGACAACATTCAATTCGTCGACGTCATACTTTTCCGCAATACTGGCCAACTCTTCAATCGTAAACTTCCGCGGCTCGCCAAAGCTCTTGACAAGATCACGTGCTGAATGCCAAAGCATCGTGTCTATCGCGCCTTCGACGGACGAATAAAAATCGAAGACGGCATAATCCAATTGCGCATCTGTCTTCTTCCTGGCGTCACGCGTGCCAATGACCCACGTGATCGACATGATTATCGCATAAACAGTCAGCGCAATGATATAAATGAAAGCGCGTTTGTGCATCGATGAGTCAGATAATGTTGAAAATCGAGTTCATTCCCGTCATTTCAAAGACGCCCATCACCATCGCATTCGGATGAGCGACAACCATCTTGCCTTTGCATGCCATCATGGTCTTCTGCGCAGTCATGAGCACACGCAGCCCAGCAGACGAGATGTACTCGAGCCCGGAGAAATCAAAGACTACTTCTTTGACGCCATCGTAGCTCAACGCTTCCGATAATTCCGGCGATGTATTAGTGTCGAGACGCCCTTCGACTTTCAGAGTCAAGACGCCATCATTCAGCGATTTTTCTATCTTCATTTATGCAATTGTCCGTTTGCTGTACTTCTCCACAAGGCAGATGCATGCATTGCGGAGAAGTGTGTGTGTGATTATACAGAACCTTCAACCACCATCGGAGTGGAGATTGATGTTCCATCCAGTGTCACTTCGGTATCCCAATGATATTTGATC
>CAVGNO010000149.1:0-1622 GCA_963630475.1 Blautia faecis
CCCGTAAGAGATTACTCTCGGGAGATTTTAAGTCTCCTGCGTCTGCCATTCCGCCACTCTGGCTTCAAAGCTAAAATGATAATATTTTAGATTTCGTTAGTACGTGTAAATATAGCCTGATGCCGCAGACCTATCTTCATATTTAAGTGTCCGAGCGAGAGTTCGATGCTCTTCTTCAGCTTGCTAATTTCAGTGTCTGCAGGAATGCTGATCATCCATACCATGGTATATTCGCCACGTGCAATTACCGTACTGAGGTCCACAATATTGATATTGCGTTCGCGCAAATATCCGGAGAAGGCTTTGACCAACCCCGGCTGATCCGGCCCAGATGCAGTCAGAATGTAGATATTGCGAGCATCATCATCATCATCGCTGGTGACGACAGACAAATCACTTGCGGCATTCTCGTCTGCTTTAAGCACACCAATTTGCGCACCGCATAAGCCTTGAGTTTCGCTAAAAGCATTACGGATTGCAGCTTCATCGACATTTTCAGGAAAGTCAGCTACGACAATCATGGTGAAATATCCGCGCAGAACAGTCTGGCTGACATCTTCGAGGTTGCCATTGAGACGGTGGATAGCGGACGCCACATCGGATACAATTCCGACGCGATCCTTGAACATCACCGAGATTACGTAAAGCTGACTCATTGCGAAAAGGGAGAGATGAAGAAGAAAATTAGCAGTTAGCAGGTGGCAGTTTGCTGTTAGCGCTTGCGAATCACATTGCGGTCAATATCGATGAGAGTATTGATAACCGCACTGCCGACTTCGCAGTTATTGCGGACGCAGAATTCGTCGTACACGGCTTCCCACGGCATCGCTTTGAGTTCCTCAAGCAGCGCTAGCTTCATTGCGCCATCGCCGGCATTCTCGAAATCGCGAAGCATCTGCGACGGTTCGAGGAGCGCGCAGAGCATCGCGCGCTGCGCAGCGCGTGTACCGACAACCCATGCGCCGATGCGGTTGATGCTACCGTCAAAGAAATCGAGTGCGACAGCAGTATGCTTGAGCATATCGGTACGGACGAGTTCCTGGAAGAGATTGCGCAAATCTTCGTTGAAGATGACGACGTGGTCGGAATCCCAGCGCACACCGCGAGAGACATGGACAAGCAGTTCCTTGCGGAAAAGCGAGATTGAAGAAATCTTGTCATGAATCGTTTCGGTAGGATGGAAATGGCCCATATCGAACGTAAGCATGACATTCTGGCGATTCATGACATAGCCCATGTAGAATTCATGGGAACCGACAACATAGTCTTCGCTACCGATACCGAAGAGTTTGCATTCGACTGCATCTTTGCAGTATTCATGGCTGACATCTGCAGCAAAGATTTCGTCATACGACTCGACCAAGCGCTGACGCGGTGCGAGGCGGTCGGCGGGTTGATCTTTTGCGCCATCTGGGATCCAGTGGTTGATAAAGCACGGACCATTCTGTGCTTTACCCATCGCTTCGGCAATTTTACGGCATGCGATACCATGGCGAATCCAGAATTTACGGGTTTTCTCATCTGCGGAGGAGAGAGTATAACCGGTATTGGCGAGCGGATGCGCAAAGTAAGTCGGGTTAAAATCGAGTGCAATGCCGAGTTTCTTTGCCCAGTTCATCCAG
>CAVGNO010000149.1:1632-3523 GCA_963630475.1 Blautia faecis
CGCGAGCGCGCGTTCGGCATCAGCACGAAGCATATCGGCATTGGTTGCGCAACCGGGATAATTGCCGGTAGACATGATGCCACCGCCTGCAACCGGTCCATCGTGCACTTCGAAGCCATGCACATCATCACCCTGCCAGCAGTGCAGCGAAATCGGCGTCTGCGCCATCGTCTTCAGTACAGCTTCCGTATCAACGCCGAGATTTGCATAGCATTTCTTTGCATCGGCATAGCGCTGCGCGACTTCTTCTTTAGTAGCGGCAATAAATGACATGGGAGTTTATTAATTATGTGTAATGGGTTGCGTTTTCGATATTGACACTGCCAATGCTAATGAATGACAGGCAGTTTCAGTTCGAGTTTTTTGCCGGGAATTATGCTCCAGCTATCGGAGAAGCGGAATTCCGCAAAAGCCATACTCGTCAAATTTTCGCGATCTGCGTTAATATAGCGTGTGAAGGAAGCACTTGTCCCTGGTTTGATTGCACCAAAATAGAATAATTTGCCATTTATTCCGGGGATACGCGAGAAACTTCGCGCAAGCAGGCAGCTAGTTGCTTTTTTCCCATGGTTAGTAACACGGATGGTGACGGGGATGCTCACGCCGGCAGTAAAGAATGCCGTGTCGGGCGGCAATTCCAACGTGCATTCCAAGTCATCCTGCTCTGGCGCGCCTTTGCTTTGATGAAAATTCAAGCCGTACTTCACCAGCAAATCCTGGTCCTGCGGTTCTTCAAGCCGCTTTTCGTCATCAGCGCTGCGTTGCGGCATAGTGCGATAGACAGTATAGGAGATGGGGTAGTATCCCCGAACTGCGATCGTGTACGTATGTGTGCGTTGTGACAAATTATCAAAGTCCTTCAGCAAATCAAAATTGCCTTCTGTTGCGTGAACAAGGCCATTGCGGTCTGTCCTGCAGATGCGGCCATCGATTGAGACTTCTTCGTTGGCAAGCGGCACGCCTGCGACCGTGTGTACGGTCTGCTTTGGTTCATCACGCCATTCTTCATCGGGTGCAAGCGTATAGATATATACTCCGCCACCGATATCACGATTGTCTTCGACAAAATGCCGATAGCGCATTTCGTAGACATTGGTTGTCGAGACCGTCTGAATTTCGGTATTATTGATGCGTAGAATCGGCTGATTGTGATTTGCATTGTCAATTACGATCGAGCATGCAAGCGATTTCTTTCGTGCGATTACTTGTGCATCAGTGCGGATAAAATTACCGCGGCACTTCTCGCCAGTCTGTGGTGTATTATCCGCGGCAAAAAGCGTCAAAGCGATGCAAATAATAACAAAGCTACCAAATGCGCCGGCAAATTTAGTCATTGTGTTTTTCTCCTGCATCATCGGTTGCGCTCTCGGCGGCAAGTGCGTCATTGACTTTCTTGGCAACAATATTGTAACGAGTGAGCGTTCCGGCTTCCAGCGGCGCGGTCAAATACACTCCAAGCTCCGGGTAGCTGGCTTGTGGCAATTCACCAAAAAGCGGGAGCGTATCATCGTCATCTTTTACGGATTGCCGATAGAGTCTGCACGCGGGATCCCAAACAGTTGCCATACGGATGCCAAAACGACCGAGCGCATAATACTCATCTGTATTTCTAGTGTATTTATCCTGTAGCCATGGAGTTTGCATCCAGCTTGCGACAGATGACTGCATCCCGAAAGCATTTTTTGCCAGAGCTGCGCATTGTTCTGCTGTTGGCAGAGTGTATTTGAAGCCGGTGAAGCGTGCCGCAGCTTGTGTAAACGCAGATGCACTCGCGAAATCGATATTGCCGCAGGGGCTGTCATCATCATTTTCGCGCGCAGCAAGTGTGTCACTGCGTGATGCAAGCAGATTCCATTGGCGGTTATTCACTGGCGCTACCGAGATATAGAAT
>CAVGNO010000149.1:3681-5183 GCA_963630475.1 Blautia faecis
GGCGTGAACTTCTTTACGCTGACTAACTGCATCTCCATTCCCAGCTCATTGACAAAGCTTTGAGGCGCGGGCAAGCGCGGGATATTTTTTTGGAGCCGAGCAATAAGCAGACGCATGCGCTTGGTATCATCATCCTGCTGCTGTCCAAAATTGCGTAATTCTGCAATGTATTGATTAAGATAGCTCTGTTCCTGCCGCAGTAGCTTGTTTCCTGCATTTGCCGCGTATGTGTCGATATCGCCTTTGAATGCGACATTGCGCATACGCTCCTGGTCGATCTGCTCAATTTGTGCCTGCGCTTTGAATTGCAAGCGCAGAATCGCTTCCAGCATCGCGGATGCATTTTGTTCGCGCGTGATTGTTTTTTCGCTGTTCAGCAATTTAATGCAAGTGCTCTTGTTGTTTTCACGCAGAGCGGCAAGCTGTTCATATTCCAGCTTGAGCTGCTGCAATGGCGTCCGTACCGCCACTTCCCCAGCAGATGCTTTGTCCGCGCTTTGTGCATTCAAAGTCGTCGGGAACCATAGCAACGCGAGTGCGCATATAATGAAGAAGAGCTGCTGCATTATTCAATTTCCAGGAATTTTTGTGCGACAGTGAGGTTATCGATGCCGTCCGATGTAATTGCGACGGTGTCTTCGATGCGAATTCCACCCCATTCGGGATAGTAGAGTCCGGGTTCGACAGTGACGACGTGTCCTGGTTGCAGGAGAGTAGTGATTACGCGGCTCAACGATGGCGACTCATGAATTTCGAGGCCGACGGAATGGCCGAGGCCGTGGAAGAATCCGTAGTAGCAATTATGCTTTTCATCCCAGCCGGTCTTGCAGCCCTTTTCTGCAAAGAAATCTACAGTCTTATTGTGGAAATTGCAACATGGTATCCCGGGCTTGAGAGTATCGAGGACGCGTTGCTGTGCTTCAAGAACAGTCTCGTAAGTATGCCGCACAATTGCAGGAGCTTTGCCTTTGACTCGTGTCCGCGTGAGATCGCCGAAGTATCCAGTTGCTTCATCGCGCGGGAAGATATCCATGATGATCGGCGAATTAGCAGCGACAACACCACTGCCGGCTTGATGCGGATCTGCGCCTTGCGGCCCCGGCGTAGCGATTGTGCCAGAGGGATTGCCGCCAAGACGCGCGATTTCGGCATTGATTGCACCTCGGAGAATTTCAGCGGTGAGCACTTCGCCACGATAGTAGAGCAGTCCGTCATTTCCGATTGAGCTCTCGGCGAGGATAGCGTCGGCTTGCGCCAATCCGGCTTCGGCGATGCGCTGTGCTTTGCGGATATTCTCGATTTCGCCAGATGACTTCACTTCGCGTGCAGGCGAAAAATGCTGAATTGGCGAGACTGTAATGTCGTATGAAGCCAATGACTGTGCAAGGCCGCATGGGAAATCGTATGGCACTTGCCAATTATTCACGCCGAATGCCTCGGAGATGCTGAGGATGTCGTGCAACGCGCCATTACCCGCATCGCGGTATTTTTCCGGCATTGCA
>CAVGNO010000150.1:0-5086 GCA_963630475.1 Blautia faecis
ACACGATGCACGTCCAGAGAATTCTGTGTATTTTTTCCACATTTTCAAATATAGATCAATCACGATTGTACCTCCTAGGTTAGCAGTTGATGTAAATTTCTTGCGATTTCTGGCACTGAGGATCAATTATACTGTCCGGTTGAAGTGTCGTAGGATTGAGGTTTACCACCACCACCCGTCTTTGTCGAGGAGCCGCTGCCACAGCTAGCAAGGAAAAGCGTTGTAGCAATAAGCGCTAGTGCCAGTACGAATTTGCTGATGAATTTCATTGGTCTTTGTAGATTATTGTTGATTGCTTCGCGCGTCCCAATCATTGACACGCGCGTCAAACACCTATCTACTCACACGCGGATAAATCTTACACGCCTGTTTTATCGTACTGCATGATATTTTCGCGCTATGTGGGGCACAAGGCCCGGCCATACACACGGAGGATAACGGAGGGAAACGGAGGGAAACGGAGGGAAACGGAGGGAAACGGAAATCCGTTAATGTCCGTTTATTTCCGTTGAATTCCGTTTATTTCCGTTGTAACAAACACGTTCTGCGCAATTGTAGGGCATTTCGCGTGTGGTTTCCGCGGATTTTTGTGGCGGAAAACACGTGATGTCGGACCGCGATGTCGTTGGGGGCCGACGCAATGCCGGGAAGCCGTCGGGATATTGGTTACCGACGCCAGGCAAGGGACAAGCCCCGGCAATTAGGCCGGGTGCAAGACCCGGCCCTACAACAGGCCGGGATTTTGTGCGCATTTTGATGTCTGGTTGCCGTGTATTTTCGCGTCCCAAAACACGCGATGTCGGACCGCGATGTCCAAGGTTTATCCGCCAAAGCTTTTCGTGCTTTTCGTGCTTTTCGTGGACAATAATGTTCCCCGCAATGCGTCATGTCGGACCGCGATGTCGTTGAGGTCCGACGCAATGCCGGGAAGCCGTCGGGATATCGGGGGCCGACGGAGGATAACGGACGTTAACGGAGGATGACGGAATAAAACGGAAATCCGTTACAATCCGTTACAATCCGTTAACGTCCGTTAATTTCCGTTGTAACAAACACGTTCTGCGCATTTCGCGTGTGGTTACCCGTGGATATTTGTTGCGGGTAACCACGTCATGTCAGGATTATGGCAGGAGGACTAGATCCATCCACTGATCGGGGCGCTTTGGACTTTGAGCCAATCCCGGTGTGAGCTCCAGCCAGCCAATGCGTTGCTTGCCATCATTGACATTGACCACCAGGCTCGTGCGCATCGTGGAGTATGGCAGCAAGCGGAACGGGCTGACGGCACGGCGTGCGAATGCAATCTCGTAGACGATGCGGTCATCGTATGTGCGGACTGCCAGCTGCACTTCCTGCGGGACGACCAAACCGGAATTTTTCGGTAGCGAGTCGTACATCGCGGCAGATGCCCAGCGACGATAGACGATTGGCTGCTTCTCGCTCGTGAGTGCGAGAGTGTATTCAAAGTCGTCATCCCCCAACCCAGTTAGTCCTTTAGGTGCATTGCTTAACGTATCGTAATTGATTTGAAGACTGTCGAAATTCCATGCGCTACCGGCATCCTTATCGTTTGGTATGGTGAAGAAATCCGGCTTATAGACGGTCACTGCGGTATAGAGGAAGTTGTCATCCCATGCGTATTGCAGATCTGCGCGAATCTTTCGATATGCGTCAGTCCAGCCCGATGCGATAAATTGAGAAGCAGTGCGGTCGGTGTTATTCCAATCAAGCGTTGCAACCGTAGTATTTGCCGGCCAATCGGACAAATCGCCATCAATCTTCAGTGCATTCGCAGTACGCGACACAACGACTGCTTGCAGATTCGCGTCATGGACGACTGGCGCTTTGTCGCTTTCGCACTGTGCTTTTACTGTCAGCTTTTGTGACGCGGTGGAAATCTTCTTCACTAATTTGAATTCAATCGATGCGGTGGCTTCCGGCGCAATTTGAGCAACTGTCGTCTCGGCTTCGCCGATAATGACATCGGTGGGCGTGACAGTGACTTTGACATTTTGCAGAGCTTTGCCGGTACGGTTCTTGATTTGCACTGCGAAGCTATTTTCGGAACGCACTGTGGTATCCAGCTCCATCGTGATTGCATTCTCGCCGGAGAAGCTAGCGCGGATCAAAAGTGCGGAGAGCTCATCAGCGGAGAGATTTGAGTCCATATAGACGGGGCATTCACCCACTTCTGGCGCGCTAGCGAGATTCAAGCGCGTACCGACAAAGTCGTATGCGGTCACTTTATCCGCATCGCCATTGGCGAAATGCAAGCGCGTCGGTTCGCCCTGCCACTTCCACAACACTGCGGTACGGTGAGAACCGTGGTCAAAGATGACACAGCGGTAATCCGCGCCGAGCTTGACTCTGCCCGCGAGGCGTGCATCGCCAATACGGTCGATTGCGCTACGCATCGCATACAGCGCGATATTTGGTACGACCACGCCATTATTTCCCGGAGAGCCGGCGAATGTTGATGCCCAAGCAGTTCCTTGTGGGATCACACTTATCGCGAAACGGTAGTATCTTCCAAGGCCTGCGGAGAGGCCATAGAGGATAACTCTGACATCGCGTGCTGCGGCATTCCGGCAATAGGTGTCGATATAGCCGGTTTGCAACGAGCTGGGATTGGTGATTCCTGCTTCGGTAGCATAGTATTCCAAATTCGGATTTACCAAGTCGATGACTTTGCGCATTGACGCCACATCGTCCGCATAATCCGGCAATTCCGGGAGTTGGCGATATGGATGGTCAGTGACGATGTCAAGCAATTCGCCGGCAGGCGAATGCAAGATATTGGATACCCATGTAAAGTCGGTGCAATTAGCGACAGGTCCGGCATATTTCACATTGAGATTATGCTTTTGAATCAAACCATACAGGTCTTGCATTTGTCGGACGTTAGTATCGATTGTCCAGCCGCTTGAGATGTTCGGTTCATTTTGTGATTCGATAATATCCGCATATTGGCCATGTTTTGCCAGTTCCGCATCGATCCTCGCCAAATCGCTTTGCCAGAGCGCTTCGTCATTGACCGCTTTGATCGGCAAGGAAATATTGAGTAAGACATCAAAGCCGGCGGCTTTGAGGAATTTTGCATTGCGCAACGCGTTGCCAGTACTGCCAGACGCAGTGCCGACACGTGCGCTTCCAACGCGGAAATCCTTCAAGTATGGAATGCACATCGAGATATTCATGTCGCTGGGGCATTCGAGGCCAAAGCGGAAATTGAGCGGACCGGGCTTGTCAATCACACCCAAATAAGCGACACTGGTGTATTCCTGCTTTCCGACTGTATATTTGAAGACGGCATTGAGCGGCCCGCGTAATGACGCCGGCAGTTCAAGCAAGACTACGTGCGTCAGAGTCCCATTGGCAGGCAATTCAACTGTCTCCAAAGACTTGATCGCGACTTCATTGCCGAAGACATCCAGGATGCGATAGGAGAGCTGACCATTCTGATCGCGGTTTGAGAGGTTATTCAGTGTCAGCGTCACATTCGGCACATCGCCGGTATAATAGTAACTGGCGGCTTTATCGAGGACATGGCTGATTGCGACTGCGTTTTCTTCGCGATAGTCGGCATGACCGCCTAGCGAATATGCGACATTGTCGAGCCAAACCGTACCGGCTTCTTTTGACATCACGTATGGTTGTGCCAGTCTAGTCCCTTTTGCATAGCCGTTGACGATGTCACCGATAATGTTAGCGTCATTTGCTTTTTCGCCCCAGGAAGGGACATAGAATTCATAGCGTTTCCATTCTGTTCCGATTGAAAAATTACGTATCAATGCGATACCATTGGCCAGGAAGAATCCGCAATTAGCGCTAGTCGTATGATCGGCTTTTGCATAGAATGACAGCGAGCATGGCTTGCCCGGAATATACGGCACATGGTTGAAATTTACACCGCGATTGAGAGTTTTGCCTTTCGGCACTTCCATCCGGAAGGAGAACTTCCCTGAATACTTCTCCTCGCTATCCAATAAAAGGCGTAATTCGTCTGTTGGCACGACTTTATTCCAAAAGACGACTTTTCCCGTTTCAGCATTGCGCATATTGGCTAGTGGATAGTACTGGATGTGATTCCAGCCCATTTCCGCACCACCATTGATGATGTGGTTCTTCGTCGAATCCAACTTGACTTCATCTTCCTTCTCCAATTCGACCACCACAAAATCCGCTTTACGGATTTGCACTTCCACCGGCTTTTTCAAATCCAAGCGAATCGCGCACGATTTGATATTCTCCGGCAGGACATTGTCAAAGTAGATGGTCTGCCAGTTACCAGTGAGTACGACATTTTTTGCGCGCCAGTAGTGCTTACCATCCTGCGTGTTGCCCTCATATAAAAGCGACGCTGAAGACGGTTCGGAGCTCTTGAGTTCAACACTGATGCGATTCGTGCGCTCAGTCGCTATCTGTCCTTCCGGCAACTTGAATGCGTTGGATAAGTCGAGACCATGGAAATAAACACAAACTCCGCGGCCAGCAGGCGATGCATCGAACATCTTTCGCGTATCCACAACCAGCGTGTCACTTTCCAATGTCACTTTCGCATTGTCAAATTCCTCGGCAGGTGCAACTCTTATGCCGACAAAACCGCGACAGCCATCCTGCTTAATCCAATAGTTGTGATTTTTTGCATCGCGTTCGATGCGCGCTTGCGAAAAATCCGGCGAGACCGCAGTCGCGTACGGACTCATCAGCAACGCCAGCTGGACAGTAATCAACGTGAGAAGTAATCGGATGTTCATAGGATGGTGTGGTTATGTTGCGCGTATAGTGGTTGCCTAGTGGAAATTGTTATAGTCAAGCACATTTTGCCAAGAAACACTCGTAAATGCATAGCCATCATATTGGCTTGATTGCGGTTCAAATGGATTACCTGCTTTACCAGCATAGTTGTTGTTTGCGTCACCGATAACGAGTGCGCCAATCACATGGCCATCTGCGAGTAGCATATTATTGCGGTTGATTCCATGATTCCATCCCATATTTGATGAGCCCCGGAGTGCTACATAACCTGTATTGTAATTGCAAGCAGCACATTCGGCCTCTGCATACGCCGCACTATTACCTGCTC
>CAVGNO010000151.1:0-4986 GCA_963630475.1 Blautia faecis
CCGGGATTCATATAGAGTTGATTTTCGCGGAGGAACTGGACTTTACAGACACTCAAGACGGTGTGGTTACGGATTTCGCCGCGGTGAGCGACAGCGAGGATAGCATCTTTTCCGGTGAAGATTTTATTTGCGTCGCAATCCTGGAAATTAGTAATGACATCGCCGTCGGTGAGTGTACCGTCATCTTGTTCATTGACAATTTTTGCGGCGTATTGGAGGATATCGATTTGGTCTTCGTGGTTTTGCAATTGTGCAGCGAATTCGGCGAGCATAGTTGGTTCGACCCAGTCATCGCCATCGATAAAGACGATGTATTTTCCTTGTGCGTGGTCGATGCCGAAATTGCATGGTGCGGATGCGGAGCCGCTTTTTGGGCGTGGGTAGACTTTGAAGCGGTGGTCGCTAGCGGCGGCGTCTTCGCAGATTTTGAGCGAATTATCGTTAGATTCCTCGACAATCAGCATGCACTCGAAATCGGCGAATGTCTGAGCGCGGATAGAAGCGATGACTTTATCGAGGTATAGCTCGCATTGATAGCCGAGCAGATTGATGGAGAAGAGCGGTTGATTCATGGGTTATTTATTGCGGCGCAGTGCGAGCGGATAGTAGAGCAAGCGGAAATAGAGCCACGGGAGCCAATATCCGACGTAACGCGAGAGGAAGAAGAGTTCCATGCCGACGCGTTTCGGCATGGAGGAGAGTCGTGCGAAGCGTCGCAGCGTATAGAGTGTCGGCGGCGTCATCAGAATTTTCCGTGCGCGGATGCGTTCGGCGAATGTCGATTCACGTTCGGCAGCGGAATGGAAGAAGCTAGGGAGGATGATAGCGAGCCACTTATTCGCCCAGCATCGCTGGACATCCAGTGGGACATTGTATTTATCGATGAAGGGCTGTACGAATGTGAATTGCGTGATGAGATCGAAGAATCGGCGCGGGTTATGCGCTTCGGTCGTGATCGAGTTGCTACGGCGGCGGTAGATGTAGAGCGGCTTATTGAGGAAGACGATGCTTTTTGCGAGGAATTGCGTACGCATCGACCACTCGCAGTCTTCCATGAGCAATCCGTCGCTTTGAAAGAGTGCGTATTCGCGCAAGAACGCGATTCGGCATACTGTAAGCCACGCATAGCCCTTGAATGTGCCTTTGTGACCGGTCTTGAGCGTGAATTCATAGCCGGTCATCAGCAGATTGTCTTCATTTTGCGTGAGGTTGGTCAAGTATTCGCCATTGCGGAATGTGCCGTCATCTTGCTCATAGACTTCCTGCCCGGTGAAGTGTATAGCGTCCAGTCCGGGGTGTGCGGCAATGGTTTCGGCGAGTGAAGCGAGGTGTTGTGGCGCGAGCCAGTCGTCGCCATCGAGTGCGACGAGGTATTGTCCGATGCCATGCTTGATGCCGTAATTGCGTGTACCGGCAGGCGAACCGCTCTTCGGCAGTGAGACTGCTTTGAAGCGGCTGTCGCGTGTTGCGTATTCGTTGGCAATTTCGAGCGAATTATCGGTCGATTCTTCGACGACGATGATGCATTCGTAGTCGTTATTGCTTTGTGCGAGGACCGAATCGAGTGCTTTTCGCAGGAATGGGGCAGTCTGATGTGCGGCAACTGCAATTGTGAAGAGTGGATTGCTCATGATTTAGCTCTGTACTTTACTAAAGGATAGTATACCACACGGAAGTATAGCATTGGCAGCCACAGTCCGATGTATCGCGAGATGCTGAACAGCGTCATGCCGATGTGTTTAGGCAGTGTCGCGAGTTTGGTAAAGCGTTTAATGATTTCGATATTTTCGGGTGAATATAGCATTTTGCGCGCTTTTATGCGGTCGGCATTTGTGATGCGCCGGTCATTGTATGGGTGGAAGAATCCGCCGATAATGCCATTGAGCCACTTACTAGCGATGACGCGTTGGCATTCCAAGTCCACGTGGTATTGCTGGATGAATTTTGGGAGTTGGCTGAATTGTGTGACGGTATCAAAGAGGAATCGTGGGGATTTAACGGATGTGATAGACGCGCAAGTGCGGCGATAGATGTAGAGCGGCTGGGGGATGAAGACGAATTTTTGTGCAAGATACCACACGCGCCACACCCATTCGAAGTCTTCGAGTGTGACGCCGACGCGCTGATAGATAGCGTTTTTTCGCAGGAATTCAGTGCGGCAGCAGTTGATGACCGAGTAGCCATAGACATTGCCGTGCGTGCCGATAGCGCGTATCATCTCGCGGCCGGTCATGAGTTTATAGCCTAGCGATGCCGGTAATTCGGCATGGATTTCGCCGGTGTCTTTATAGGTGCCGTCGGGTTGCTGATAGATTTTGTGCAGTGCGTATTGCACGACATCGATGTCGCCGTATGTTTCGATTGTCTGGCGGCAGAGCGCGAGGCAATTATTTTCGAGCCAGTCATCGCCATCGAGAAAGATGACGTATTGACCGGCTACGTGATCGATGCCGTAATTGCGCGGTGCGGCGGCGGAGCCGCTTATTGGCAGTGAAATCGCTTTGAAGCGCGTGTCTTTTGCCGCGGCGTCTTGAGCGATTTGGAGCGAATTATCCTTCGATTCTTCAACGACGATCATGCATTCGAAATCGCCGCAGAGCTGATTTTGCACGGATTGAATGCATTCCGGCAAATACTGTGCGGTCTGATAGCCCGTGATGATGACGCTGAAAAAAGGCTGATGCATGATGGATTTTGTTTCAATTGAAGAGTTTGCGCATGCGGTTGCGGATTTTGGTCTTGAGTGCGACAAATGGCGCGAGGATGTGATAGCGCATGTAATGCGCGGAATTCAGCTGTGGCGGCAAGTCAGCCGCGGTGATCCAGCGTTGTGCGACGGCGTAATCGGCGCATGCGGTGTATTCGTGAAAACGCGTAATTGTGCGTGGTGTCCAGCCTTGCCAGGGTTTGGGGACGCCGATGAAGTGCACAAAGAGCTCGGAGGGATCTTTGTCGAGGCGGTATTCGTTCGCGACGGGGAATGCCAGTGGCGAGAAGCACAGCAGGCTATTGAGCACAGATTCATCGAGCTGATGATAATATTTGAGGCTGCGATCGACGACGCCGGTGTTATTCGCGGGTAGGAGCTTCGCCATTTGGGCTTGCCATGCTTGCAGAAATGGCTGTGCGTTGCGATGGACGCTGATGTAGCATGCGGAGCAACTTTGCTGATTTCGCGGTGTGGCGAGTGCGTCTGGCACATCATTTTTCCACGCATCGAGGATTTGTTGCGGGATAGTGTGGCCGTCTTCGCCGTATGAGAAATTGCGGAATGCGATAGGATTTTCCTCACGCGAGCGTTTGCGGACATGGATTTCACTGGGCGAGAGCGGTGCGAGGCGCGCAGAGCAGTTTCCGGTGAAGAATGCATCGCTATCGACCCAGGAGATGAAGTCGGTTTGCGCGAGGAGCATGATTTCGGGCTTAATGCATGTCAGCGAGCGCGTTATGTCGTCGATGCGATGTATTGTCACATCCGGCAGTTTCGCGAGTGTCTGCAATTGCCATGGTGTGAAATCTTTTGCGCCGACAATTACCGGTTCATCCATTCCGGCTTTTCGCATTGATGCAATCAGCATCAGGATTCCCCAGAAATAATTTTTGTCACCTGCAGTGACGACGGTATTGTTTTTCATCTTATTATGGGGATGCGCAGTGTTATGCGATTTTTTCGACTTGATAGGGAGCTTGGATGCAGCGTTCTTTGAGAGCCTTCGTGTGAGTGTTGAGGTAATCCAGGAACGCATAGAGGATAAGCAATTCGGTAAAATTGACTTGCTGTTTGAGCACCCACTCGAGGACGGATTGCAAGTAGATGACGGTGAGGCCGCCGATGATGCCGGTCGGGATATAGAAGTAAGGCGTCTTTCTCAACTTGATAGCGAGCTTGAATGCGACCCACCAGTAGTATCCGAAGAGCGTGAGGAGGATGATGAAGCATGGGATGCCGCATTCTGCACATACGAGCAAATAGATGGTTTCGACAATGCCGTCTTTGTAATCCGCGCTGTAGCCCTTGGATGGATCGCGGTGTTTGCTGTACTGATATGGCGGGTTGATCTTGATGCCCCAGTTGTTGATGCCGACGCCATACAGCGGTTCGTCCTTAATCATATTGAGCGCGGCGATAGCGAGATTTTTGCGGTTTTGTCCGGACGACTCCGGCGCAGTCTCGAAGCGCTCGATAATGCGCGGTGTGAATGCGAGGCCGATGAGCACGAAGATAATGCCCAGTCCGCATAATATCTGGAATTTCTGCGTCTTCCAGTCAAGCAGCAGCGAGAGTGCGGCGGTGACCATGCAGCCGATGGGGAAACAAGCAATTGCGCCACGCGAATATGTGCGCAACAACGCGCCGGTCGCCAGCACAAATGCGGAGAAGACGATGGCTTTTTTGATAATACCTTTGCGGTTGAGGGAAAAAGAGAGGAAGAGCAATGCCAGTGGCGACATGAACATCGAGAGGCTGTTTTGATGCGGTAGCTGCGCCATCACTTGATAGACGCCGGCAAAATGCTGCCGCACGACTGCGTAGAAAATGCATACGGTGACAAAGATGAATCCGGAGATGAATACTTTGTAATCGCCTTGTGAATCAACTAGATAGTAGTAGACTGCCAAGTAGACGAGGTAGATCATCAGCATCTTCCAGATTTCGCAGAACGCATAGAGCTGATTCTCGGCATTTGCAAATGACGGCAGTGAAAGCAGGATATAACAGAGATATAGCTTTGAGCCCCGCGTTGGGCATATCGAGCGGAAGCCATGCATGAACAGCTTCGCAAGCAATGCCGCTAACGCGAGCAGATAAATTACCGTGACTTCCATGCCGCGCGAAGTGCCGCGGTAATCTTCAAATGAGAAGAAATTGATGGACGTCGTATCCAGCATGAGCAGCGGCAGCAACAACCCCCACATCGCAAGCCGCATCATGCGCTTGTCAAGCGCCATTACTGCCGACGCCAATGGCACGCTGCATAATACGGC
>CAVGNO010000152.1:0-468 GCA_963630475.1 Blautia faecis
CGGGAACGATAGACCATGACAGAGATAGAAAAACAACTTGCTTTTGCTTCATTCTGTATCGAAGAATACAAGACTGAACATCGTGTCTCTGGATGTACTGTGGCCAATGAGTTTGCTTCGCTTGGTGTAGTAGATTATCTCATAAAGCACTATGATATCCTGCATAGCATGAGCCGAGAGGAGCTCCTAAACGACATTGCACGATTTATTGAAGTGCATCGGGAGGCGAAATGAGATTATATCATGGCGGGATTCAAATCGTCGAGCATCCGCAGATTTTACCGAGCGATCATTTAGGCGATTTTGGCGCTGGTTTCTATACGACTACAGATATAAATCAAGCGCGTAGATTTGTTGTAACTAAATGCAATCGAGAAAATGAGCCACGCGGGTATGTGTCGATTTTCGATGCGCCGGATGATCTTTTGGAGCAGGATTACGGTTTGAGTATCAAAGTGTTTCATCGCG
>CAVGNO010000152.1:478-4504 GCA_963630475.1 Blautia faecis
AGGAATTTTGAGCACCATTACGATATTGTTACCGGTGCGGTCGCAAATGATCAAGTCTATGCTAGCTTCTCGCTCTATGAAAATGATTTCATTTCTCTCAATGAACTCATCGAACGGCTAAAAGTCCGTAAATTGACGGATCAGCTCCTTTTTCATTCTGCCCAATCGCTAAAACTGCTCAAATTTGTCGCCAGTGAGGTAGTCTTATGCCAACCGAGATAACTCAAGACAATGTACGGCTGCTACTCCCTGGCAAGAATGCACAGGTCGCGGCAATGATTGCTGATGCAAAAAAGATTTCGTATGAAGCGGCTCTGCTGGAATTCTATCGGTCCGAGACATATCGAAAATTGGAGTGCGAAAAGACAAAATATTGGCATTTCAGTCCAGCGCAGCTATTCGAACTATACAGCCGATACGGGTGATGACGCAATTGGAAATAATGAATTTTGAACAGCTAACTGCTAACTGCTAGATATATTATGTGCCCATCCCGCGAGTTGTCGGGATAAATCCACTTAAAACTCATATTTTCAGGGGAAGCATTTTCCTATGGGCGGCTTTTTTGGCGTTGTTTCGAAGAATTCGTGTGTTGCTGACTTATTCTACGGCACGGACTATCATTCGCACTTGGGTAACATTCGTGCAGGCATGATGGTGTATGATACCGATTGCGGCTTCCAACGCGTGATTCATGATATCCGACATGACCAGTTCCGCTCAAAATTTGAACATGACTTGGATGCACTGCATGGCAATTGCGGTATCGGCAGTATCTCCGACACTGACAGCCAGCCACTCATGATTTATGCGCAAAGCGGAGCTTTCGGCTTAAGCATGGTCGGTATGGTGAATAACCTGACTAAATTGCGTGATCAGCTGTTTCGCGATAAACAAGCGCATTTCTCCGAAATGTATGGCCAGGGCGTCAGCCCGACTGATGTCGTCGCGACATTGATTGCCAGTCGCAGCACTATTGCCGAGGGACTGCGTTGCATGCAGGATTCAATTGATGGATCCTGCTCGGTTTTGCTGCTCACCGACCACGGTGTAATCGCTTGCCGTGATCGCGTCGGCCGCACGCCAATTGTGATTGGCCGCAAAGATGACGGTAGCCTCGCCGCTGCGTTTGAGTCGTGCTCGCTGCATAACCTCGGCTATCATATTGTGCGCTGGCTCGGTCCAGGCGAAGCAGTGTTGCTCAACAGCTTGTCATTTGAAATTGAGACCGTGCTGCAACCGCGCCGCGAAATGAAGATGTGCGCATTCCTGTGGGTCTATTATGGCTTCCCCGCGTCGGCATACGAAGGCATCAATGTCGAGGATGCGCGCTATCGTTGCGGTGAGCATCTGGCGGAACGCGACAGTGATGTCGAAGTGGATGCAGTCGCCGGTGTGCCGGATTCAGGCACTGCGCATGCTTTGGGCTACGCGTGTTCCAAGCACTTGCCATATAAACGCTCATTTGTGAAATACACGCCGACTTGGCCGCGTAGCTTCATCGCGGATTCCCAGACAACCCGTCTGCATGTCGCTAAAATGAAGCTGATTCCGATTCAGGATTTCATTCGCGGTCAGCGACTGCTCTTCTGCGAGGATTCCATTGTGCGCGGCACGCAGCTCAAAGACACATTTGCGCGTTTGCCCGAATGGGGCGCGAAGGAAGTGCATGTCCGTTCGGCGTGCCCGCCAATCCTGTTCGGATGCCGCTACTTGAATTTCTCGCCATCCCGCAGTGCGCTGGAGCTGATTGCGCGCCGTGCTATCCATACCATCGAGGAGGGCAAAGAAGACGAAAAGCATCTCGAGGAATATACCGATGCTCAGTCGCCAAAATATCGCCAGATGGTCGAGTTGATTCGGAAGGAAATGGGCTTCACGACGTTGAAATTCCAGACTCTGGAAGACTTGATTGAAGCTATCGGCTTCCCTGCAGAAAAGCTGTGTACATACTGCTGGACAGGGAAAGAGTAAAGCGCTAAATTGCCGTTCAGATTATGTCGCGATTTGTTCTGATTCTGCTCTGCTTCCTCGCATTCGTCTGCGCTGATGCACGCCCGTATATGGTGCTCTTCGGTTCGCCGGATTGCGAGGAATGCGCACAGATTCGTGCCGATTGGAGAAGGCATAAGATCGATGACGCATCGCCAGTGCTGTTCTATGTCAATATCGACGATGAAGAGAATTTCATGCTCTTCAAAAAAGTCGAAAAAGCGCTGCCAGACCAACCGCGGTCATCGTCATTTCCCGTGATACTGGCGGGAAAGACACTCTCGGCTGGCTATGATGGCTATGCCGCACTGGAAGAGCAGCTCCCGGAATGCCTCGCGAATGCACCGTCGGATGGCGTCTTTGCACAATTTGCTCAAGCCGCTGAAACCGCAAAAGGCGGACTGGTAAAATGGCAAAAGCTAGCAGAAACAGCGCAAAAAAATGTAAATAAAATTGTAGTGGTTGATGACCGCGCATTTCATCTGCTCTATCTCTATAAAGTCGGATGTCAGAAATGCGCGCGGCAAGAGCGCGAGCTGGACGCATTGCGCAGCAAGCTCCCCAAGCTCGTCGTCGAACGTTATGATATCGGTACGCCGGACGGCCAAGTGATGCGCCAGCGCATACTGCGGCATTTCAATCTACCTGCCGATGAGACACGTAGCTTTGCGCCCGCAGTCGTTTGGCAATCCGGCTATATCGAAGGAACGCCCGCGCCAGAAGAAGAGCTCTTCACTGCTTTGACGCAGAGCGCTGCGCCGGCGAACGAAGACGCTGGCACACCGTTTTGGCAAATTGCGGATGATGCAGCTGCAGAGCAGGGCTGGAGCCGAATTCTCGAACACGCGACATGGCTGACTATCACTCTCGCCGGGCTGGCCGATGGCATCAACCCATGCGCTTTTGCGACGGTGATTTTTCTGATCAGCTATCTGCTCTACTTGCGGCGCGGTCGCAGGTACGTGCTCGGAGTCGGCCTCTCCTTCTGCTTCGGCGTCTTTATCACTTATTTGCTCTTCGGCTTCGGCTTAAGCTACTTCGTCAATTACTTGAATCACTATCCGAAGATAAAAACAGTGCTTTATGGCGCATTCGGTCTGGCCGGAATAATCTTCGCTATGCTGCATCTGCGTGACGCAATCCGCTATCGCCGCACCGGTAAGGCCTCCGATATGGATATGGGGCTCAATGCCGATTCACATCGCAAAATCCATGAACGCATCAAGCAGTGGACGAATCGGACGGGATGGCTCGCATTCCCGATGGCAGTCATCCTCGGCGCAGTTGTCTCATCGCTAGAGCTAGTCTGCACAGGCCAAATCTATCTGCCTGTGCTCATGGCGGTCAATTCGGCCGGCTTCAACCTCAAAGCATGCGCGTGGCTGTTGCTCTATAATCTCGCATTCATTATTCCGCTGGTCGCAGTGACATTGTGTGTATTCTGGGGTGCCGGCGCACAAGGTGTCGCTAAATGGGCACGCGACCACGTATTTGCGACAAAGCTGACGATGGCAGTCGTCTTCCTCCTCCTCGCGGCACTCATGATCGCGATGGCTGTGAGTGTGTAAGCATCTGCGATGCATCCGAGCATGTTATGACTTAGCGTGTGGATGGGTTCCCAGCATTTTCAAAAATCTCTTGCTCTCAAGATTTTCGCACATTAACTTCAAATGATAAAACAATTATCAGTACAGAATTTCACGTTGTTTCTGAAGGAAGAATTTTCCTTCGGAGACAAGCTGAATGTTATCATCGGGGAAAATGGCAACGGCAAGACGCAGATTTTGAAACTGTTGTATGCTTTGGCTAAAAGCGCTTATGCCCCCAATGCGGAACTGGCCTACGTCTCATCCTTTGACATTGCACGGAATCTGGAGAAAGTATTTCATGCAGAACTGAATGATCTCCAGAGCAAGGATCACAAGAATGAAGACTTCATCTGCCGCATGGCGTATGAATCTGCAAATGGAGAAACATCCGCTATTGAATTCGTTAGGTCGGAGCAAAAACATCCGGCTCCTTCGACATCCCAGC
>CAVGNO010000152.1:4514-4961 GCA_963630475.1 Blautia faecis
CTACTGCCGATTTCCCATGCCCCGGTTTATCTGCCGGCTCGGGAATTGCTTTCCATCTATCCGAACTTCATTTCGCTCTCTGAAAAATACGACCTTCCATACGATGGAACGTATCAGGATACGATCAAACTTTTAGGACTTCCCTATCTGAATGAGGTGCCTGCGGTTTTTCAGAAAATAGTTGTGCTTCTTGAGAATAAGCTCGGTGGGGAGTTCTACCTTGATCCGCAGGGCGGCCGGTTCTACATGAAATTCAAGGATGGCCGCAAGACCAACATTGATATGACCGCAGAAGGATGGCGTAAACTCGGCACGCTGATGCAACTTCTCCGGGTCGGAGCCCTTGAAAAAGGCAGTATCCTTTTCTGGGATGAACCTGAAGCTAACTTGAATCCGCGTCTGATCTGTCTGATCTGCGATATCATCGTTACTTTGGGAGAAATCGGG
>CAVGNO010000153.1:0-4861 GCA_963630475.1 Blautia faecis
GATGGCAAGGGCGCGGATATTACGGGCGAAATCATCAATCCGCATAATATGACCGTATGCAAATTCACGACGCAGCATGACGGCCGTGGCGTCGTCGCATTCACGCCAAAGCCTTATGAGAAATATCGCCTTTGCGTGAAGAATCAGCATACTGGCGCGATGCGCACGTGGGATCTGCCCGCGTCACGGCCAGGCGCAACAATCACTGCGCTTAAGCCTGTTTATCCATTCAATGAGCCAATTACGGTCGAACTGCTCGCCAGTGCCGACAGCCCGCGCACTCCGGGATATATCATCTTGCGCAAACGCGACAAGCAACTCGACAAAGTTGAATGCAATAAAAGCACCACGCAATATACGCTCAAAGCAGAGCAGGCCGAAGGCGTGCTGATCGCAACACTCTATGCGACAGATGACTCGCCGATTGCGGAACGGCTGCTCTTCCGTGCGCCCGAACGCCAGCTGAATATTGCGTTCGAAGTGTTAAGCACGACTCTGACGCCGCGTAAGGAAGTAAAATGCCGTATCACGACTCGCGATGACAAAGGCACGCCGGTCGGCGCACTCGTCGGGCTCACAGTCACGGACGCATCGGTTCTTGCGATGATTGACAAACGAGAGCAAGCGCCGCGCCTTCCCGAGATGGTCTATCTTGAAAACGAAGTGCGCTCATTTGCCGATGCCGCGGACTACTTTAACCCCGATGATGCATCCGCGCCGCAAAAGATCGACCTACTGCTCGGCACGCAGGGCTGGCGGCGCTTTGTCGAAGTGCGCCGTAAAGCTATCGCTGACGAATATCCCGATGCGCTCAAGCGGATTCTCGCCGAAAAAATCGTGTGGGAAGAACACTTTATTCGATCGACTCCCGAACCTTTTATGCGTCGGCCGAGGATGATGCGAGCGGCAAATGATCTCATTATGTATGCCGCAGCGCCCGCCGCAGTCGAAGAAGCCGGGGCAGTCGAGGGCGCGAATGAAGCGCAGTTGCAGCAGGAAGCGCCGAATGCGCCGCTTGCACCAGTCGCCAAAATGCGGGCAGAACGCAATCTGAATATTGCGCAGCAAGATTGTCCGCGAATTGACGACGATTACGTGTGGGAGCGTGTCTATGCGCACAGCATCCCCAAGGATGTGGCGAAAAACGCGCAACGCACAGATTTCACCGAGACGATCTATTGGAATGTCGGTGCGGCGACTGATCCGCGCACTGGTGTCTTTGAATTCAGCTTCGCGTTGCCGGATACGATTGGATCATTTGCAGTGATGGCGGATGGCTTTGCGAACAATGGTATGCTCGGGCGTGGTGATGCGCAGATTGTCTCCATCGCGCCATTCAATGCGGAAGTCAAACTGCCGCCATTCTTGACGGTCGGGGACGAAATTGCATTGCCGATTACGCTAGCAAATAACACCGATCAGCCGCTGGTCGGCGTCAATTGCTTTATCGAAGTGCCGTCTGATGCGTTGCTGCTAGTACAGCAGCCCGCAATCAGCGGCACGCTTGCGCCGGGCGAACGTCGCCGCGTTATCGCGAACATCAAAGTCCTCAAAGCCGGCAAATGGTCAGTCGGCGTACGCGCACTTGCTGGTACGTATACCGACTACGTCGTGCGTGAAGTGACAACTCTCTCACGGCTCTTCCCGGTTTCATTCAATACGGGCGCGCGCATCACTTCGGATGCGCCAATGGTGAGCCGCATCGCAATTCCGGATGGCGTCGAAAATGGTTCGCAGCACGTCAATATTCAAGTCTACATGTCGCCGGAAGCGACGATGACTGCCGCGCTCAATGCGCTATTGAAACGCCCTCATGGCTGCTTTGAGCAGACGAGCTCAACCAACTATCCGCTGGTGATGGCGCAGCAGTACTTCTTAAGCCACGGCAATGTCAATAGCGAAGTTATCGCGAAAGTATCGGCACTGCTTGACGAGGGATACAAAAGGCTGGTCAGCTTTGAGTGTAGCAAGAAGGGCTACGAGTGGTTCGGACACGATCCCGGCCACGAAGCGCTCACTGCATACGGCCTGATGGAATTTGCGGACATGGCGAAGATCATGCCGATTAATCAGACGATGTTCGATAATACACGCAACTGGCTGCTCAGCCGCCGAGATGGCAACGGCGGATTCCAGCGCGATAAGCGCGCGCTGGATCACTTTGGTTATGCGCCGCCTGCGACCACTGACGCATATATCGTGTGGGCATTGCTGGAAAGTGGCGAAAAGCCCGAAGTACTGCGCAAGGAAATCGATGCGGTCTGCAAAAAAGCCGAAGCAAGCAAAGACAGCTACTTGCATGCACTAGCAGCTAATATCCTCTGCCTCGCAGGTGAAAAAGACCGCGCGATGTATTTTGCCGATGCGCTGGTGAGAGCACAATTGCCAAGCGGAGAAATCAGCGGCGTAATACATACAATCACGTATGCATACGGCGAATCAAAGGAACTGGAAGGCGCTGGGCTTGCCGCAATGGCGTGGATGCGCTGCGGTGCGCAATACACTGCAGCAATTGAACGCACAATGAGCTTTATCGCCGAACGATGCAAAAATGGCCGCTTCGGTTCAACACAATCGACAATTCTTGCGCTTAAAGCAATCAATCTCTACGACAGCACATTCGCAAAACCTGTCGCGCACGGTTCGCTTCAGCTCTTCCTGGATGACAAGCCATTCGGCGATCCCATTGCGTTTGACGACAAGACAACCGGCATTGTAAAGATGCCTGATTGCGGTCTTGCGCTCACGCCCGGCGAACACACGCTCGCATTGAAGATGACTGACGGCTGTAAATTGTCGGCATCTCTCGAAGTGGCGATGATGACGACGAAGCCCGATAGCCAGGGGACAATCGTGCCGACCATCGCGCTTTCCAGTGATAAATGCGTCGAAGGCACGCCAGTCTCACTGCAAGTGACGGTCAGGAATTCTGGGAATGATGATGCCAATATGCCATTGGCGGTCATCGCAATACCAGGCGGGCTCGAGGTGCGCAATGCACAATTGCAGGAATTGCGAGATGCAGGCCGCATTGCGTCATACGAACTGCGGGATAACGCAATCGTGCTCTATTGGCGCGGAATGCGCGCAGGCGAAGAGATTACGCTGCCGATTTCGACGATTGCAGCAATTCCCGGAAAATTCTGCAGCGCGGCGTCGCGTGCATATCGCTACTACACTGACGAAGATGTACAGTATGTCTCTGGCGTTTCAATCGAAGTGCAACCCCGGTAAATCATACAATGGCATCACAAGCAAGCGAATATTTTACTCAACCCGGTCACCCATTCAACTGCGCACAAGCAATCATGATGGGCGCCGGGCTTCCCGAACGCAAAGACGAAATGGCGGCATGCGGTGGCGGCCGCGCGCCCGGCGGAATGTGCGGCGCACTCTACGCAGTGTTGCAGCTCACTCCTCACGAACGGCATCAAGCAATCATTGATGCGTTCAAAGCACAAGCCGGCGCAACGACATGCCGCGAAATCAAAGGCGCAGCAACGCCAGTGCCATGCGCACAATGCGTCGCCATCGCCGATGCATTGCGTAGCGGAAAATAATGCATGCGGTACATTATGCATGTTTTCTCTCTAGTCTGATTTTAACTTTAGAGCAAGGATACCACAATGGCTAATGAGCTCGACGAACTGACTGGTCCGGTAAATGCCGAAGGCCGCGATATTAATGTCATCAACAAGCAAATCCCAGTAACCATCGGTTTTGGATCACTGCTCTTCGAAATTTTGCTCTGGGTGTGCGGAATCATCCCCGGTGTAATCTTCCTTTTCATGAAGATTAGCGCGAAAAACCGCTTGCAGCAGCTGCAACAGAAGATTCAGCACGCAGCATCGCAGATTGACAACTATCTCGAACAGCGCGTGATGATTCTACAAAATGTCGTGCCGCTGGTCGAAAAAGCCGTCAATCTGGACAAAGATGTCATGACGGCAGTCGCTGCGCTGCGTAGTGGCACAGCACCGCAGACCGACGGCGATCGCAATCAGCGCGCGGCCACAGTCGATCAAGCATTCGGACGCCTCTTCCCGCAAGTCGAAGCATATCCGGAGCTCCAAGCGCATGGCGCAATCGCGAATGCATTGCAGCAAAATAACTATCTGCAGCGCGAAATCACTGCGGCACGCGAACTCTATAATGACGCAGTGACGCTCTGGAATACGACTATCTTCAACTGGCCGACAATGCAGATCGTCGCCGCAAGAGCAGGGTACACGACACGTATTCCGTTTACGACAACTGCCGAAATCAAGCAGCAGGCCCGCCAGGTCTTTTTCAAGTAACTACCGGCTTGATCATCACACTGTGTGCGCCAAATGCGCGCTATGGAAGAACTCTATGATCTAATCAAGACTTATCGCACGCGTCTGAAGGGCGAGTGCGATAAATGCGCTTCAGACGCTTTTGAGAAGCTGGTCGAGCAAGCCGGCGTCGATGTCGCGGCCAACCGTGATGTCGTACGGCAGGAAGCTAAGGAGCAGAAGCGTCTCAAGAAGATGAAGTGCCGTTCACGGTTGCTTACATTCGGCGTGCTTGTGACGATTGTGCTCTGCGGTGGCGGGATTACTTATCTCTGGCGCTTTCTGCCTGAACAATATCTTGAAGATGATTTGTTGCTGCTGCAAATTGGCGGCACAGTCATGCTTGGGCTCTTCGCGCTCTTTTGTCTGATGCCGTTGATTACGTCATTCCGCAATACAAAGCGCCAGATCGCCGAAGCGGAGGAGAAAATCAAAGAGTTGCTTGCGCTGGGCTGGCAGCAGATGGAGCCGCTGAATAAGCTCTTCACTTGGCATACTGTCACTGATATTATCGGTAAAGTGATGCCGCAGACAAAATTCGATCC
>CAVGNO010000154.1:0-4047 GCA_963630475.1 Blautia faecis
CCACGAAAAGCACGAAACACACGAAAAAGAAATTGCGGGGAAGACGCAGGTAGGTCGTGTGTGTGGTGGAGAGAGCCGTCGGGATGTTTGGGACACACGCCAGGCCGGGGACAAGCCCCGGCCCTACAATTGGTTATGACGATTCATCTGGTCCGACGTAATCCATTCACGGCTTTGCCAAATGCGTTTTTGCGTACAGCTTAAATTATGAGAATCCAACGTCCATTCTATCTTGAATCATTGAAGCACAAGATGCACAATGGTCTTGTCAAGGTCATCACTGGGATTCGCCGATGTGGCAAATCATATTTGCTTTCGACTTTGTTCGGCGACTATCTGCTGGAAAATGGCGTAGACAGTGCACATATTATTGAAGTCCAGCTGGACCGAGAGGAATTTCGCGGGCTGCGTGATCCTATTAGGTTAGGTGAATACATCCGTTCGCGCATTATGCAGGACGGCGACTGGAGCTATGTATTCATTGATGAAATTCAGCTAGCGCACCGGGTTCTTCCCGAAGGCGTCGATCTGTCACGCATTGCGCCGGAAGACCGCGATGATGCTTATGTGACATTCTACGACATACTGAACGGCCTGCGTCAAACGGATCATGTCGATGTGTATGTCACCGGTTCCAATTCAAAGACTCTGTCCAGCGACATCGACACAAATTTCGCCGATCGCGGATGTCAGCTCCGCGTGCATCCCTTTTCCTTTGCAGAATATTGTTCGGCAGTTGGCGCACAGGATAAGTTGGCGGCATTCGACCAATATTTGATCTGGGGCGGCATGCCACTTGCCGTCACAGAACGCGATGAGCAGTCCCGCGCCGCATACTTGAACGGACTTGTTGACGAGGTCTATGTCAGCGACATTCGCAAACACAATCAATTACGCGACGACTATGTCTTAAGCAAATTAATTGATGTCGTTGCGTCTGCGACGGGGTCGCTGACCAATCCCAGCAAACTGGCAGCCACACTCAAATCGAAGCTCAATGTAAAGACCAATGAACACACAATCCAGAAATATCTAGGTTTTCTCAAGGACGCATTTCTTTTCTCTGAAGCAAAGCGCTGGGACGTAAAGGGCAAGAAATATTTCGACTACCCGATGAAATATTATTGCGAAGACATTGGTTTGCGCAATGCGCGTCTTGGCTTTCGCGAAATCGAGCCATCACATGCCATGGAGAATATCATCTACAATGAATTTGTGCGCCGCGGCTGTTCCGTAGATGTCGGAGTTGTCCCTATTGCGACAACCAACCGTGATGGCAAGAAGGAAATTCGCCAGCACGAAATAGATTTCATAGTGAATCGTCCACCGCGTAAACTGTACATTCAGTCTGCTTTCAGCATGCCGACCCAGGAGAAAAACGACCAGGAGCTACTTCCACTGCGCAAAAGCGGCGATTTCTTCGGCAAAATGGTGATCACCAATGGCTATAGCTCACCTAGAATCAGCGAAGAAGGCATCATTCATGTCGGAGTAATTCCATTCTTGCTCGAACCGACCATCTTGGAAAATGCCCTCTGCATGATTTAAGCCATTTTGCCCTGTGGGCTACATTTTTCGAATAAATTGCGACCGCACACGCGTAAATTACGGGGAGAGTAATTATTTTATTCCGCATGTCGCGATTCAAGTTCAATCCTACTACGCGCAAGCGTTTCAGACGATTTCGTCGATTACGGCGTGCGTGGTATTCGTTGTTATTGCTTGCAGCGATATACTTTTTTTCATTATTCGCGGAGTTATTTTGCGGCACTCGGCCATTAGTGATTCATCATCAAGGGCGATGGTATTTTCCGATATTTGCATTTCATGCGGGCAATGAGCTCCGGCCGGATGGCGGCGCGCAGCGTGCGGATTATCTGAAATTACGTGCTGACGGCGTATTTGACCAGTCGTTTGTATTATGGCCGCTCATAAAAAATGATCCGTATCGCATTATTTCACTGGAAGAGATAAAGCCGCATTTACGCTGGCGCTTGACTTTGACGCCCAAGCCGAAAGTAGCGGGAATCACATTAAGCAAGACGCTCGAGATTAAGAAGAGCACAGGCATTGAAGCATTTTTGTCCTCGGATTCCACTTCAATCATCGGCCAGCGGCTGGATGTATTCTGGCAATTACCGGAAGAGATGCTAGAAGCGCTCACACTGCGCGCCGACGGCATTGCATGCGCTGGCGCGGAATTTCTTGTTCCGCCGCAACATGATAGCCCATTCACGGCAGTCCGTGTTGTCCTGTCGGAGGCCAATGCACGCAAAGGCGGCCGCAGTACAATACGCATCAGGCTCTTTGAGAGCGACGGCACGATTTCATCACGTCCGAAGCACTGGGATTTTGCCACAGATGCAGCGCTCCCATTGCGGCATGCCGACAGCTACTCTGCATTGCCTGATGCAATACGAATGCAGGCCGATCAACTACGCAGCAGTCCTGATGGCGGGTCAGCGGAATGCGTCATTGATGGCCGCACATACACACTTGCGATGGAACGCGAGAGTGCGCGTTTCCCCTTCCGGCCATTTCCGGGGCATTGGCTGGGATTGGATGACGCCGGGCGCGATGTCTTTGCGCGTATCTTCTATGCACTGCGCATTGCGCTCAATTTCGGCGTCATCCTCGTATTATGCTCATTGGCAGGCGGTTCCATCGCCGGCATGACGCAAGGCTATCTAGGCGGCAAGACCGACATGATTGGTCAGCGTCTGACCGAAATCTGGAGCGCACTACCCTTTTTATATATCATGATTCTGATGGGCTCGCTGTATGGGACTGGCTTTATTTTACTACTCGTCTGCTACGCGCTATTCAACTGGATTGGCATCTCATATTATATGCGTGCAGAGACGTTGCGCTTAAAGAAGATGGCGTACATCGAAGCCGCTAAATGCCTCGGCGTGCCGGGCTGGCGCATCGTCCTGCGCCACATCCTGCCCAACGCACTCGTCCCGCTCGTCACATTCTTCCCGTTTTCGCTAGTCGGCGCAATTGGATCGCTTGCGGCATTGGATTATCTTGGCTTTGGCTTGCCGCCGCCATCGCCGTCGTTGGGTGAGTTGCTTTCGCAAGCGCAAGCTCAACGGCATGCGTGGTGGCTGATTCTCTATCCATCATTAGCGTTATTCACCGTAATGCTCCTCGGCGTCTTCATTGGCGAAGGCGTGCGCAACGCATTTGATGCGCGTCAGCGACAAGTCCTGCAATAAAAAGCCCACTCTTACGTTTTACTCTATAACGCATCTACTTCTTCTTTATGTCGTATTCTTCCAACAAATCTGAATCAGGCATGGCATTGCTGATGGTGCTGGGCGTACTGTCGGTCACGATGGTGATGATTGCCCACATTATCCTGATGATCAATGTCTTGACTGGCGAGTCATACCAGATCTCGCGCGCGGCTTCGCTGCGCTATGACGCCGAAAGCGCGGCAGACACTGCGATGTGGTATCACTTTACCGATCGCCGCCTTTTTGCCGACCGCACATTAGGCAAGGAATCGGACACTGGCACGCGCGCAGACTACGACCTGGATGCATGGATGCTGGATGGCAAACCGCACTATTTTGATGGCGGTGACACCGTTGTATATCTCAATAATGGCGAAAGCGGCGTGCGCGTTGGCAATCTCAATCAGCTCAAAGACGGCTATGACGCCAGTGATGACGCCGATTATTTAGACGCTGTAAACGACTTCATTGCGGCATACGACGACTATGTCGATAGCAATGACGAAGTCAAGATTGGCGGATATGAAAATGACGATTACACCAGTGACGGCTTTCCGACATTGCCGCGCAATGGCAAGATGCAATTCAAAGCAGAGTTATACTGGCTGCCCGATTGGGCGAATATTCTAACGACGCAGATTTGTGTGATTCCGCCTAAAAACATCCAGTACACATTTCAATCGCGCAAGCAATCGCTATTCACTGCTAGCGCCAGCGATATCATGCGACTATTGGACATCGATGAGGGATCATCGGAGCTCAACTCAATTATGGACGCAATCAAGCAATGGCGGGAAAGTGGCAC
>CAVGNO010000154.1:4057-4817 GCA_963630475.1 Blautia faecis
GGAAGACTTGTTGGATATAGATTTACTCACTCAGCTCAAAGCGAAATTTGACTTCACGGAAGGCAATTTAGCGATTTGCCATGCCGAAGCATACGACGCAAATCATGAAATTCATGCGACTTATCGCGTGATACGCGAAGCAAAATTGAGTTCTTCGCGTTCGATATTCGCTGACCGCAAGGGCGAGTGCCTTTCTATCTGGGAGCGTTTTCGCGAATGATTACTCATTGGCATGAAATTACATCACTGCGCACCGGCCTGGGGTTGCTCGAGTTATTCGACGTGGCGTCAGGAGAAGAGATTGCGCAGATTACCGCACAGACGCCGCAGCCGCTTTATATTCTCGGTGGCGGCACTAATATCCTGGGCAGCGACGATGAATGCGAATTCACTGTATTACGCGCAAAACGCGGTCTACCCATTGAACGCATTGAACCCGATGGCACTCTGATTCGTTGCCCTGCCGGCCGCATCCTCTCCGCTATCATCTACGAATGCGCACAGGATGGCATTGGCGGCATTGCGCAATTAGCGGGCATCCCCGGCACAATCGGCGGCGCGGCAACAATGAATGCCGGCGCAAATGGGAGATCAATCAGCGAAGTCATCACTGCTCTCGATGGATGGGATCTCGCAAATCGCTGCGCGTGGCATTGGCATGACGGCGATGGCGGATTTGATTACCGCAAATCGCCAGTGTCAGCTAACATCATGCTCTTAAGCGTGACTTTGCGCTTAAAGCGCGTCGCACGGGAGATGG
>CAVGNO010000155.1:0-4770 GCA_963630475.1 Blautia faecis
GGATGCACTGATTCTTGCCGACTTTTTCCATGCCCTGGACTTGGCCGCGCATACTGCTGATATTGCCGTTGATCGGTCCGGAGTATTCGTCCGGAGTCGTGATGGTCAGTTTCATGACCGGCTCGAGCAGAACCGGGTCTGCTTTCATGAATGCCGCTTTGAAGCCCATGCTTGCGCAAGTACGGAAGGCCATATCCGAAGAATCGACCGGGTGGAATGAACCGCCGGTGAGCGTGATCTTGAAATCGACGCATGGGCAACCCGCTTTCGGGCCGGATTCCATGGTTTCGCGGATACCCTTCTCGATCGCCGGGATGTAATCTTTCGGGACATCGCCGCCTTTGACTTCGTTGACGAACTCGAAGCCTTTGCCAGGCTCTTGCGGCTCGATGTCGAAGATGACGTGTGCAAACTGACCGTGACCACCGGACTGCTTCTTGAGGCGCTCTTCGTGGGAGACCTTCTTGGTGACAGTTTCGCGGTACGCGACTTCAGGAGCGCCGGCATCGACATCGACTTTGAATTCGCGGCGGAGGCGTTCCATGATGATGTCCAAGTGTAACTCACCCATACCGGAGATGACCGTGTTCTCGGTTTCGGGATCGACACGTACAGTAAATGTCGGGTCTTCTTCCGCGAGCTTGCCCAGTGCAATCATCAGCTTGTCGCGGTCGGAGTGTGACTTCGGCGTGACTGCCATGCTGATAACCGGCGCCGGGAATGTGATGCTCTCCAGATGGATCGGATCATCCTCATTGCAGAGCGTGTCGCCAGTGACAGTTTCGTTCAAGCCAATCAGCGCGCCGATTTCGCCCGAGTAGAGGCAATCGACAGCTTCCTGGTGGTTTGCATGCATACGCGCAATACGGCCAATACGCTGCGCACGACCCTTAGTGGAGTTGTAGACGTATGTGCCGGCTTCCAGCTTGCCAGAGTAGACACGCGTGTAAATCAGCTTGCCGACATTTTTGTCGGTTGCGACTTTGAATGCCAGCGCGGCAATCTCGCCATTGTCATCAGCCATGCGCTCGACGACTTCGCCGTCCTGCTTGGTGCACTTGCAAGGCGCGACTTCGAGCGGGCTGGGCAGATAATCGACGACTGCATTGAGCAGGCGGCGGATACCCTTATTACGGAATGCAGTACCGCACAATACCGGGAATACCTTCTGCTCATGCGTGCCTTTGCGGATAGCGGCGACGATTTCCTCTGCGGTGATGGGCTCTTCCATCATCCACTTTTCCATCAAGTTGTCATCCAACTCTGCAGCGGCTTCAACCAGATTCTTGTGCCACTTGTCAGCATATTCCTGATATTGTGGCTCAATATCGCTATCGACTGGGCGTGTACCAGTCTTCGGATCCTCTTCATAGCGCACTTGGCACATCTTGACCAAGTCAATGATGCCCTTGAAATCCGGACCTTCGTCAATCGGAATGCAGACCGGAACTGCATTTGCGCCCAGGACGTCACGAATCTGCTCGACGACGGAGAAGAAGTTGGCGCCAGTACGGTCCATCTTGTTCACGAAGCAAATACGCGGGACGTTGTATTTGGTTGCCTGATGCCAGACCGTTTCTGACTGGGGCTCAACACCGCCGACTGCACAGAACAGACCAATCGCGCCATCCAGAATACGCAGTGAACGCTCGACTTCAACCGTGAAGTCCACGTGGCCGGGAGTGTCGATAATGTTAATCATGTGGTCGTGCCAGACGCAAGTCGTGGCAGCTGACATGATAGTAATACCGCGCTCCTTCTCCTGATCCATGGAGTCCATGACTGCAGTGCCGTCATGAGTATCACCGATCTTGTGGGTACGCCCAGTGTAGAAAAGAATACGCTCGGTACAGGTGGTTTTACCAGCATCAATGTGTGCCATGATGCCGATATTACGAACCTTATCCAATGGATAGCTACGACCAGCCATGATTAATTCCGTTGATTAAGTGTTGATTTAGTAAAACTGTGGACACTAGCCGACAATGCTAGACAATCCTGAAGTGATTAGAATATGAAACAGCGCATAATATATCCTGTTTTTACGTTTTCGTCATAATAATGCGAGAAAATTGGCCGTATTGTCCGAAATTGTCATTGTTTTGCGTTGTGCAACGCATGACATAATCCGATGATAGCGGAGAAGCCGAAGGGCTGAATTTCGTCCGCCCAGGGGACATTTGGCAGGCCAGGGTGGTAATATGCGGCATCGCGTCCGATTGCGATTTGCGCATCGGAGCGCCGGCCATCATAGAATATCATTGATGGCTCCAAGTTGGAATAGATTTTTGTATCAGGGGACAGCGCGGCGGCTTTTTTGAGGAATGCGAAATTTCCTTCGCCGACAGTACCGAAGATTTCGACGACTTTGAAGCCGTTGGTCAGCAATGCGCACGACAGTTCAAACGGATCGGCGTTACACCATTCGCCGATTGAGAATTTTGCGTCTCCGCAGCTTTTCTTCAGTTCGTTGAGTGCATTTTGTGCCGCAGCGAGGCCGTCTTGTATCATCTTTGCAGTATTCTCTTGCGCACCGATGGCTTGTGCGATGAGCTGATATTGGCGCGCAATCTTTTCCGGCTGATAGAAGCGCGCAGTCTCAATTGCCGGCATGCCGATGCGTTTCTCCAGATTTGCGGCTGCATAACGCGCTTCATGATTGAGCACGAGATTGAAATTCGCTTCGCTCATTTGCTGATATTGAGCAAAGGTCGTGCAACATGCCAGCTGGTTGATTGTGCGCAAACCCGCGGCATGCAAAAAATCGAACAAGTCGCTCTTTGTGTCAAGCGGCGAAAAATATCCGAGTAAATTGACCGCGCGCGCATCGCGCTTTTCACACTTGTTCAGCAGCGAATAGACAGATGAACGCACTGACGCCATGGGCGGAAGACGCCCTTCGCGCGTGAGTGCATACATATAGCATGGCACAACAGGCACGCCGGCGGCTTCGCTTGACGCGCGGCATACGCGCTCCATATCCGTGCCCAATAATGCATCGACACATGTGATGCAGATCATCACCGCCGATGGCTTGCTCTCGCGCTGTTGGCAAATTTGACATACCGCTTCCGGAATGCGCTTCAGATGCCGTCCGGTGACAATATCTGTGTCATCCTGCAGCAGATAATAAAAGCGGTCGGCTAAAGACTGCTCATGGCCCAGCGCGGCAGTATTGCGCCCGCAACACCGCGGTGCGACGAGTAGCATCACCGATTCCGGCACTGCCAGACCAGCGCGTTTTACGCCGAAACCCTGCGCACCTGGCGAGTTGAATGCCAGAGTCGCAGGTGAGCTATAGACGAGATGACGGTCACTGCGCAGTTGCGACGGGATATTATCCGCACCGCAACTGGCAAGTTCTCCCGCAGTAATGAAATACGCTTCTTTCAATTTGATGTGTACATTATGCGGGGGATGTGAGAAGCGAATCCTCGTTTGTTATTTGATGATACCAAGCGAGTTGAGGAGGATGACGAGGAGGCATGGGATGACGACGACGCTCATGCACAGCTCATAGACCCACCGGCGATACCATTTCTTCGCGCCTTCCTGAATCTGCGTCGCAAACTTTTCCAAGCCAATCACCGCGACTACCAGGATGGTCGTGAAGATTGCGGCCAGCGGCATCAGGAAGTTATTGGAGACAAAGTCAAGCGAATCGAGGATGTCGAAACTCTTGTAGCGCTCGATGAATGCCAGCGGATGCACATTCTTCAAAACGCTGTAGCCCAGGATGGTGATGATGCCGACGCAGAGTACTTCGAGCATGCCGAAGATGATGGAGTTCTTGCGCTTCAAGTTGAATTCCTGTGCGACACTCTGGACGTTGGTTTCCAGCAGTGACACTGCGGATGTAGCAGCCGCGAAGAGCACGAGCAGGAAGAACATCACACCGATGAAACGACCGCCGCTGGCAAATGACGCAAATACTTGCGGCATCGTGATGAAGACCAGTCCCGGACCGGCTGATTCAGCGGCTTCCTTGCCGCCAAAGCAGACGACTGCCGGGATAATCATCAAGCCGGCGAGGAATGCGACACTCGTATCCCAGAGCTCGACTTGATTGACGCTGCTGATCAAGTTGTCCTGCTTGCGCATGTATGAACCGTAGGTGATCATGATGCCCATGGCGATCGAGAGGGAGAAGAAGAGCTGACCCATTGCTGCCACGACAGTCATGTAGCTGAATTTGGAGAAATCCGGCTTGAGGTAGTATGCAAAGCCTTCCGCGGAATTCGGCAGTGTGAAGCACTTGATGCAGATGCCGATGATGATCAGCAGCAACAGCGGCTCCCAAGTCGAGCTGATGAAATTGCCGAAGTAGTGAGCTGCGGCGGGTTTGCCGTCAATGAGGTGATCCTTTGCAAAGTAGCTGACAGGATTGCACAGCATTGCAAAGACGTATTTAGTCACCCATCCGCCGATTACGCAGTAATACGGCACGATGATCATCGGAACCACGGAGTTGATCCAGCCGCCGACGCGAACAAAGCTCAGGAAGCCCTTCTTGCCTTTGCAATAGTGGTTGTATGTGCCGATTGGCCCTTTGCGGGTTGAACGACCGAGGCAGTTTTCGGAAATCAGCAAAGCATAACCGAAAGTCAAAACCAGGATGAAGTAGGTCAGCAGGAAGATACCGCCACCGTATTTGGCAGTCAGATAGGGGAAACGCCAAATGTTGCCCAGTCCGACTGCGGAGCCGGCTGCCGCCAGCACGAAGCCCAGCTTGCTCGAGAATGTACCTTGCGATTCGGCGTGCTGCTCGCC
>CAVGNO010000156.1:0-1667 GCA_963630475.1 Blautia faecis
CATCAAAGATTGCGCTCATGCGCTCTTCTGTAACCACTTGAATGCGGCGATCACGCCCAGGAACTAAGTAAAATTGCGTATCTTCGGTGTCACTCTTGAGACGCCACAGCTTCGGGAATGTGAGACGGCGCTGGCCATCCACACCCACTGGGAAACGCCCAGTGAAGAGACGACGAGATTTTGCCGTGTTCTCACTCATGATTCGTCTGACAGCCCTGCTGAAACGCGCCTGTCTACACCTATTTTATCCTATTTTACCCTTTTCTCTCCTATTCTTCCCTAAAATAACCTATTTTTCAAATTTTGCAACCTATATTGCAAAAATTTTCAAAGAAAAATTTTCCGCGTAAATTCAACAAACAAAAACGCCCCAGCGCGCATTAAAGCACACCGAGGCGTTTACGGGTTATTCTAGTTCTATCCCAGCAGTTTACTCTATTGTCCCATCGTCATTATTATTCCGTGAAGGCATCTCACGGCGCGGCGGACGCATCTGGCGATTTTCGCCGTTATATCCGCGGTTGTCACGCCGGAATTCGCCACGTGCGTTTGGCTGTGGTTCAAAGCCCTTGTTTTGAGATGGAAACGGCGCATTCTTAAAGAAATCGAAGCGGTCCTTCAGGATATTTTCGCGTTCCTTTTGAATGACATCGAGATGTTTCTGCAGTGCTTCGAGGCGTTTCTTGGTATGTTCGACCATGGTCTCGAAGGACTGCGCAATTTTCTGCTTCAGCTGTTCTTCCAGCTCAGTAGCATTTTCCGGCGGCGGATTTGCGCGCAGTTTCCGCGCAATTTCCCAGCATTCGCGGTCGTAGTTACGCAATGTATTGTCCAGACGATTTTTGCGTTGTGACAAAAAGAGCTTGTTGATTTCGCTGCGGAATTGTTCCGGATTTTCGGTCTGGAGCTTTTTGAGCCGACGGTACTCTTCCGGATTGCTTTCCTTCAATTGCCTGAAATACTCGAAGATTCGCGGATGAATCTGCGGCGGTTGCGGCCCTTTATTAGGCATTCCGCCATCGCGTCCTTCCTGCTCCATCCGCGGGGGCGGTGGCGGCGGCAAGATGTCGTTATCTTCAGCAAACACTTCCGGGGGTGGCGGTTGCGGCGCATTTTCATTCATCTTGTCACACTCTTCCGCAGCACGCAGCAATGTCATCGGAGACGCCAACATCGCGCATACGACTAATACGGACAAGCGGAAGATGAATGGTGATTTATTAGTAAACATAACAGTCTTCAAATTAATCAATTTAACTCCACGAAAATGAGGACAGATTCATCGCTACGGATTAAAGACGTAGAGTGCAAGGTCAGTTTCAAGGATGTCCAATTCGTTTTCGGAGAGTGTACAAGCGGTACTCCAGACAAATTCGGTTGAGTCATCGAATGCCGACGCACCGCTTTGCGATCGAGTCTGCGCATCCTTCGATTGACTGACCGTCACTTGCGTGGAATCATTTTCGAATTGCGACGGCATCGCTGAATAGTGAAATACCGCGCCGGCAATTAGCAAAACTACAGCTGCTGCCGAGATAAATGCCCTGAACATCCGACGCCGCTGTTGCGTGCGGCGAATGTTCGCGCATTCCATCTGGCATGCCATACGCAGCTCCTTTTCCATCTGGTCTGACGGCTGTGGTTGCGTCGTTGGAAGCATTTGCGCA
>CAVGNO010000156.1:1677-4080 GCA_963630475.1 Blautia faecis
GCATAATCCTGCGCAAATGCCTGGCATTGCGGGCATTTGATGAAATGCTCGGCTATCTCGGCATTTTGGCATCCGCCATCCAGTAGATACTGTTGTTGGAATTGTTTGCAGTCTTTCATAGCGAGCTACCCTTTTAGAGAAATTCCCGAAGCAACTTCCGGAGATTATTAACTGCGTAATGCATACGCCCTAACGCAGTATTGAGGCTGATCTGCTTGCGTTCCGCAATTTCCTTGAATGAAACGCCGTCATTGCGCAATTGCACGACTTCCAGCTGCTCCGGCGGCAATTGGCTTAATGCGCGACGCATCGCATCATGCAGCTGTTCGGAATGATGAGATTCCACCGGCGTCTTGCCTTCTGATGCGATATAATCCGTGAGCTCCTGAAATGAATTCGATCCACTGCGGAAGAAATCCATCACGAGATTATGCGCAATGCGGCAAAGCCACGCAAAGAACCGCGTCTTGTCTGTATACCGCGGAAGATTACGGACCGCTTTCACCCAAGTCTGCTGGAAGACATCATCGATTTGCTCGCGACGGCTCAACAGCAAACGGTTCAAGTAGGAGTAAAGCGGAAGCCGATAGCGGTTGTACAGCACGTCAAATGCCGCATTGTCACCAGCAAGAAAACGCTTAATCAGCTCGGTGTCGCTTAAATTGTCGTTGCCATGCTCTTCTATCATTTTCTGCGACACTGATTGTATTGTTGTTACACTTATATTAACGGGAATTAATTGAAAATATTGTTCCTGTCTTCAGGATTCCGTATACAAAAATCCCTGTGAACCGTAATAATATATTCAGCATCACAGGGACTAGAAGAAGATTAAGGGGCGACAGGAAGTAGATCCGCTCTGCAGATTAAAAAAGATAGAACCGTGTGGTTCCAATTATCAAGTTGTTCAGAGGCCGTCGTTACGTTCGCTGTCGCCGTCCATAAGATAAGACGCTTTAGCACGATTGCAAGGTGACGCCACACTTTTTCTACGAGGAATTGCTACTTGCATTTGCATCGCATGAGCACGGAGCTACTCTTTGCGATAGATCCAGAAGCCGGAATTGGTCGGCAAAGAAGAAGTAGTAGCATTACGATAGCCGGCTCGCGTCCAGATTTTGGGCGAAGAGACATTTTCCGGCAATTGTTCCACACCGTTGATCGCACTTATCATGCTCCATCCCAGCGGAATCTCTGGCTTCCAATCTGACACCTCACTACCATGCAATTTCAGTTTCTGAGCGTTTTTACTGAATACCCACAGTGCAACTCCCGCCTCCAGATCCGCTTCAGTTGCGATGACATACTGCGAGGATTTCAGAAGCATTGGCGACAGCGCAAGCAATATTTCCCGGGAGTCGCTGTCTAGGTCATAAGCCAGCGCAATGCAATTCCAACCGGCATTTAACGCAATAGTACAATTAGGCGTAGTGTCTTCAAACACCGCAGTATACTCATTACTCTCCGTTACTGCGAAACTGTAAGGATTTGAAGTTGAGACCTGCACGCCATCCTTCATCCACGCGACAAATTTGCAGTCGGATGCGGGATTTGCAGTCAATGTACAAGTTGTCCCACCCTTGAATTTTCCTGCGCCGCTGACCGTTCCCAGATTCGCATCGTTCGCGGCAGCACTAACCGTATAGGTGAAATAGGAGCTATCCATATTCACGAAATCACGTCCCGCATCCACTGTTGTATAGCCGTTGCGTTTTTTCAACGCAGTATCGCTCGTCGGATCAACAATCACTAGGAATGGCAAAGTGCCGCTCATGCCTTTTATGTAGGGCTTCACATCCTCACGTGTAACCGAATCATCGTAATTGGCATACCACAGGATGTAGTTCTTACGCAGATTCTCCTTGATATCGTCAGTTTCACAGACTGTCCTGCGGAAATATGTTGCATTAGAACCAGTATCCCTGCCGTATACGATGAGAATCAACTTGCCGGAATCCTTCGCAGCCGCCATCACTTCGTCCTTGGTAGTGTACCATTTCAGCGGCTCATTCGTCATGACTTCCACTGAAGTCGTCCATTTGACAGTCTCACCGTATTCATCAGTTGCTTCCATGTATATCAGGAAACTACCGTAAGCATTATTTTGCGGCGTCAGCGAAAGCGTGCGAGATGCGCCACTGCCATTTACCGCGATTGTCAGCAAATCCGGACGATTGCTTTTCGCCGAGAAATTGACTATTGTGCGATTCGCATCTACCGTATGCGACGCCTCATCTTCGCTCACATAAGCCGGATCGCTGATCAGATAATCCTTTTTGGCATTTACCGTCACATTAAATGGTGTGATTGAGGAAAGCTCCTGATCAATCGTAACCGTGACACCATCCGAAGACTTCTGCCAGACGCCATCCACTTTCGCTTCGATAGTATAGGTATTTGTTC
>CAVGNO010000156.1:4090-4711 GCA_963630475.1 Blautia faecis
GCTATCGGTGCCGGTGTAATATTGGTTACTGCATCGATTATAACTGTATTACTGTAACCATCATTCAACAGATACCAGCCATCATAATAACCACCCCATCCATAATTGAAGTGGAAGTAGTTTTCATCATTATACTGCCCCAATCCATCCACAATAAAGACATGACCGTCATAAGATGCAATCACCACACGACCAGCTAACATTTCAGCGCGAATACACTCATGTAGCGCTGATTGTTCCACATATTCTCCGATATATCCTTTGAGGCTATTGAGGAATTTGATATCGTCCGAATAGCGGAAGTATTTCGACAGCTGGCTCGGCAAATTGTAATTATAGCCACCAGTCGCACTAATTTCGTAATCCGTTCCATCTGTTATTCCCTGGGAAATCAACACTCCACACTCTGCCATCAACCGCGCAACAGCCAATTCGCCACTTGATGGATTCGATGCGTTAGTACACTTATCCGGCATGCTATCCCAATCATACGGCACCGAGAAATCGGCATAAAAATCGCCTTGAATCGTCCCACTTGTATCTGAAAACTCGCCAGTGCCAACGCCAGACGGCGGCCAAGCATGATAATTCACAACTTGTGCAACAGCACATGGCACACAC
>CAVGNO010000157.1:0-4696 GCA_963630475.1 Blautia faecis
GTTCTGGCTCCCGAAATAGCGGATATTGCGCACACGGACGCCGACTTCCTCCATCACTTCGCGTTCAACGCAGTCTTCGAATTTTTCGCCGGATTCGACGAAGCCCGAAATATTACTGAATACGGGTCGAATAAAATTCCGATTGCGCGCGAGCAAAATTTCATTGCCGTCATTACGCGTGATACGTACAATCATTGCGGGGCAAATCACGGGGAAGCACTCGAATTTACACGCAGTGCACTGCAGTGCGCCATCGTGCAAATTGAGTTGCATCTTCGCGCCGCAGCGCCCGCAGAATTGATGGTCATGCCGCCAGCTCACTAGCTCAATTGCGCGGCAGATCGCAATACTGCAATCCGAGCTGCTATGATGAAGCATCCCGCGTGCCGGCGTGAGCATATAGCCTGCCGGCGGTTCATCCGACCACCACGGAATGCCCCAATACGCGACACCGCCGGCATGCGCGGCAAGAATCGCGCCATCCAGCGGAATGCCAGCTTGACGGCATTGTGACACAGTCGGCACTTCGCCATTCTGCGTCACAGCCATCATCCGCCCGCGTGCGATCACAACGAATGCGTTATCATCCGGTTGCAGCTCAAACGCCGGCTTGTCGATTATACACGTCATTTTCGAAGCTTAGACTAGCTCTCCTGCGGCAAATCCGGCAGTTTTCCGACGCCGGCGCGGATTACAAAGAGCGTACCGATCGTGAGTGCGACTGCAATTGGGAAGCAGATGAACCAGTTCTGCACAAAGCCCGCAATCAGGAACGAAACGAATGAGAGGATTGCCACCGCCATCGCATACGGCAGCTGCGTCGAGACATGGTTGAGATGCTGACAGCGCGCGCCAGCAGACGACATGATGGTGGTGTCGGAAATCGGCGAGCAGTGGTCACCGCAGACTGCACCGGCCAAGCATGCAGACATGCCGATGAAGAGCAGCGGGCTGTCCTGTGGGAAGATGCTTACGACAATTGGGATGAGGATACCGAATGTGCCCCAGGAAGTCCCGGTCGCAAATGCGAGGATGCATCCGACGACGAAGATGATTGCCGGCAGGAACTTATCCAAGCTGCCTGCGGAATGCTCCATCATCGCGCCGACGAATTCGCGTGCTTCCAGCAAGCTGGTCATATTCTTCAGCGATGTCGCCAGCGTCAGAATCAGGATTGCGGGAACCATTGCGTTGAAGCCCTTCGGGAGGCATGCCATCGCTTCGCGGAAGCCGATTACGCGGCGCGTCAGCAAGTAGATGACGACCAAAACGAGGGTCATCAAGCCGCCCCATGACAACGCAACTGGCGCATCGGTATTGCTGAATGCATCAACAAAGCTGAGGCCGTCATAGATGCCGCCGACATAGACCAATCCGAAGACGCAGACGAGCATCAGGATAATCAGCGGCAGCACCAAGTCATAGATGCGTCCGCGCGCATTTTCGACCGGCACTTCCGGCTTCTCGGTCTCGCCGCCTGCAGTAAACAAGTCGCCAGTCAGAATTGCATTGCGTTCATGGACTGCCATCGGGCCGAAATCAAATTTCATCACCGAGATGCCGATGATGAAGACGAATGTCAGCAGCGAATAGAAGTTAAAGGGGATTGCGCGGCAAAAGAGCTCCAAACCGGAATATGGCGTGCCTTCCGCATACGACGAAACTGCGGCGGCCCAGGAGGAAATCGGCGCAATCATGCAAATCGGCGCGGCAGTCGCATCAATCAGATAGGAGAGCTTTGCGCGCGAAATACGCTTCGCGTCAGTCACCGGCATCATCACGGAGCCGACAGTCAAGCAGTTGAAATAGTCGTCGATGAAAATCAGAACGCCGAGCAGGAATGTCGCTAATTGTGCACCAACGCGGCTCTTGACATGTTTTGCGGCCCAGGAGCCGAATGCAGCGGATGCACCAGTGCGGTTGAGCATGGAAACCAGCGAGCCCAGGACAACCAAGAAGATGAATACGCCCGCAGTGTCCTTCACGGTCTGAATCAGACCGTCATTGACGATAATATCGACCACATGCAATGTATTGAAATTGCCGGCGAACATTGCGCCCAGCAGCACACCGATGAAGAGCGACGAAAAGACCTCTTTCGTAATAAGCGCGAGGACAATTGCAACAATTGGTGGAACCAGCGACCAGAATGTGCCGCACATTTTTGAACGCGGCGCTTTCGCTTCCTCCGCAGGCGCAGTGGCTTCCAAGACCGTCACATTCTCATTTTGCGCATCCTTGACGACCACTATCGCTTGCGCTTGAGCTTGTTCTGCCGCAGCCGGCGCAACAATCGTCACAGTGGTCACATCCGCGTCTTGAGCCGATAAATTGCTCAACGGAGAAACAAATGCCGTCAATGCCAGCATCGCAATGACGGCAATAGTAGTTCGAGTTTTCATGATGAAATACAGGTGGTATGTTAAAACGGAATGAAGATTTGTTGGAGATAAAAAAGAAACGCCGTTAATTTAATCTTGCTAATACAGTTTGACTTATGACACGCGTGTTTTTATTCCTTCTTCCTAGCGGCTTCGGACTTCGTTTGCTCCGCAAGCGCTTTGTCGGCCAATTTTGCATAACCGATCTGGCGCAGTGTTTCGATGAAATTATCCTGACCCATCCGGCATGTATCTGTCAGGCGGACATGCTGTCCTTGACGCCATTCTTCCAAACCGGCGTAATAGAATTGCCGCATGTTGTCGGTGATGATAAATGGCGTTATGCCGTATTTCAAGCATTCCTTCAAGAGAATCAGCCGGCCGATTCTGCCATTGCCATCCTGAAATGGATGGATTTGTTCAAAACGCACATGCAGCTCAAGCAAGCTGTCGAAGCTTTTTTCACAACCGCTCCACCAATCCAGCAATTTTGCCATTTCACGGGGGACGTCTTTGGCGGGACATGTCTGGATGCCGCCGACGATATTGTCCAAGCGTTTGTAATCGCCAACCGCAAACCAATCCTGACGGCTGTCTGTCGTGCCATTTTTAAGTTGGCGATGTAATTTTTTGACGTATTGTTCGGTAAGCGCGGCGCCTGCGGATTCAATTACAATATCGATGCAGCGGAAATGGTTGGCGGTCTCGACAACGTGATCGACCGGCAAGTCGTTGGGCAAATTGCCGATTGTCTGTGTATCAAAAATCCAGCGCGTCTGTTCATGGGTGAGGCGGTTTCCCTCAATATGATTCGTATTGTAAGTGAAATCAATTTGCAGAAGATGATAAAGACCGCTGGAAATATGGCTGCGCTTCTCGGCAAGCAATGCCGCACGAATGCTCGCCGGCCCGCCGGACACGCGCGGTTTGCGTTCTGGGCGCTGCGCATCAGACGGAATCCGCCAGCTCTTGCCGATAAGCGTCGTGCCGGGGATGTTGCCCTTCACGCAATGAAGCTGAACACTGCGTTGCGACAAACCCCATTTTTCTGCGGCCTCGGCAACAGACATGTATGTGGTTGATGTGCTCATTGCGAAATTAATCCGTTCTGAAACGAAACTTATAACCGATTATTTGATGTCTGTTTTATGATTTTATATTTCGTTTATCCCCTCAATATATCATAAAAAACAATCCACGTTACGTCGGACCAACATTGCGAAAATACATTCCTCACGCAGTCATTGGACAATTTTCAAGATTTCGTGTGCTTCGGGGATGCCGGTAGCTGCGAGGTCGTGCAGGATTTTGAGTCCACGGTCGCGATTACGGATATTTGCGGGGCCGTTGATATAGCACAATGCGGCTTGGATTTTTGCGAGTGGATCTTTTGCATTGACGGCATTCTCGATGCGTTTTTGCGCTTCTTCGACGTGGCCATTTTCGGCGAGCAATTCAGCGAGGCGCGCTTGTGCGATTGCCAATTCGCCCTCATCTGCGGCTTTGGTCATCCACGTTTGCGCGGCATCGGCATCAATTTTAACACCAATGCCTTTGCGGAGGCATTCGGCGTATTCCATCTGGCCGTATGCATCGCCCTGCTCTGCGGCTTGGCGGTAGCACTCGGCGGCGAGCGTCGCATTCGGCGTTGTGCCAATGCCGTCGCTATAGCATTTACCGAGCAGATATTGTCCGGGCGCGTATTTTCCTTCTGCGCTGATTTTATACCACTTGAATGCATTTTCATTATTTACGACGACGCCCATGCCGCTTTGATAGCACTGTCCGAGTTTCGCTTGCGCTTCTGGATCGCCATCGATTGCCGCCAGTTCCAGCCATTTTGCCATCTCGTGATAATCGCAATCGACACCGACGCCCTGCTGATAGCAATCCGCGAGACGGATCATCGCGCGGTTGTTTCCGCGCTGCGCCGATGTGCGCAAGTACCGCACTGCTTCAGCAGGATTTGCTTGCGTGCCAAAGCCGTTGAGCAAAAACAGCGCGACTTGGTTCATGCACTCCAGATTGCCATCGTCGGCCAGCATTTTGTAATACTTGAACGCGATTTCGGCATCGCCATGCGCTTCCGCCCACACCGCGCTCTTGAGCTGCGCTTCCGGCACACCCGCATCCGCCGCTTTGCGATACCACGCGACCGCTTGCTTGATATTCGGTTTGCGCATCCCGAAGCCGCCGTCGTAGCAGATGCCGATATTGTACATCGCTTCGGGACTGCCATTTTTTGCCGCTTTGGTAAAATATTTCAGCGCTTTCTTGTAGCTCTGCTTTTCGCCGACCAATCCGTCGAAGTAGAT
>CAVGNO010000158.1:0-4675 GCA_963630475.1 Blautia faecis
TCCGCGATGGCCTCGCGGGTGCGCATGTCATTCGGCTTGGCAGTGGCAATGACGATGCGGCACGCGAAGCGCTGGACGCGCATCCCGGCTTTCTGCAAATCGGCGGCGGAATAGATGCGCAAAATGCAGCGCAGTGGCTGGACGCCGGTGCTGCGCAAGTAATTGTTACGTCATATCTGTTTGAAAATGGCGATTTTTCACTCGACCGTCTGAAGCAACTCAATCGCGTCGTATCGCGAGAAAAACTCGTGATAGACTTGTCATGCCGGCGGTTGGATGATGGGCGTTATGCGGTTGCGTGTGATCGCTGGCAGCATATTACATCGCTGATCTTGAATGCCGAGACACTTGAGATGCTCGCGCAGTATTGCTGTGAATTCCTCGTTCATGCGGTGTCTGTCGAGGGATTGCAGCAGGGCATTGACCGCGATCTTGTCGCGCTACTGGCGCAGATTTCGCCATTGCGCGTTGTTTATGCCGGCGGCATTCATTCGATGGATGACATTCGGGAAATTGCATCATGCGGGCAGGGCAAAATCGATTTCACGGTAGGCAGCGCGTTAGATATATTTGGCGGGAAGTTGTTGAAATACGAAGAGTTAAAGCAGTATAATCACTAGAGTATAAGATGGAATTTCCAGAGTATCGCCATTGTGAATTATGTCCGCGCAGTTGTGGTGTGGACCGCACTGCGGGGCAATGCGGCTTTTGCGGCGAGAGTGCGCAGTTGCATATTGCGTCGATTGGCGCGCATTTCGGCGAAGAACCGCCGCTCGTTGGTTCGGATGGTTCGGGGACGGTCTTTTTCACAGGCTGCTCTTGCGGATGCTTCTTTTGCCAGAATTATCAGCTCTCCAGTGGTCATATCGGCGATTACTTGACTATTGACGATGCAGTCAAGCGTATTCTCACTTTGGTTGCGGATGAGCATGTGCGAAATATCAATTTTGTGACGCCTGACCACTTTTGGCCGCATATCCGCGAGATTATGCGGCAAGTGCGTGAAGCGGACTGCTGGCTCCCAGCCATCTGGAATACTTCGGGATACTGCCGTAGCGAATTGCTTGCGGAGCAAGCCGGTGTAATCGACATCTTTCTGCCGGATTTCAAGTATGCCGATGCGGCATTGGCGAAGCGCTGTATGGGCCGCGCAGACTATCCGGAAGTCGCTCTGGCGGCGCTGCATACGCTGATAGACCGCTGTGGATTCCTGCGGCCATTTGATGAAACAGGCCAGATGCCGGCGTCGCGTGGTGTGCTCGTGCGTCATCTTGTGCTGCCAGGCGAAGTGCAGAATTCCTTGGATGCGTTGCGTTTGCTTCATCGCGAATTTGGCGAAGATCTGCCAATTTCGGTGATGCGGCAATTCCGCCCAATGCCGGAATGCTTCCGCCGCAACGACCTCACGCGCATGGTGAATGACGACGAATATCGCGTTGTCATGGATGAAGTCGAAAAACTTGGCTTCCGTCGCGTTTTTGCTCAACCGAATTGCGGAGATCCGGATTTTGTCCCCGATTTTACTCATTCTAAACAGCCGTTTGCCGGAAATGCACGGCATCATCAACAATAAGGAAATACAATGACAAAGAAAGTCGCAGTCGTAATGGGCAGTGCGTCAGATCTGCCGAAAATTCAGAATTGCATCGATACGCTAAAGAAACTGGAAATTCCTGCGGTTGTGCGGATTATGAGTGCGCATCGTACACCGGAAGCGGTCGCGCAATTTACGGAGAGCGCTGCGGATGAAGGCTTTGGCGTCATAATCGCGGCGGCCGGCGCTGCTGCGCATCTTGCGGGCGCAATTGCCGCGCATACGCTCCTGCCGGTGATTGGCATCCCGGTTGAGGGCGGCGCATTCAAAGGAATGGACGCGCTGCTTTCGACTGTGCAGATGCCGGGCGGCATCCCGGTTGCAACTGTCGGCGTCGGTTCTGGCGGCGCTACCAACGCCGCATTGCTTGCCGCGCAGATGCTTGCAATCGAAGATAGCGATGTGCGTGCACGTCTTCTCGCCGACCGCATCGCGCGCAAGGAAAAAGTGCTCAAAGCGGATGAAGAGATGCAAAATACTTGCAAATAACGTAGTTGTGCATCATGTATACTCCGGGAAAAACAAGTTGGTCCCGAAGTATGCATGATGCATTAAATTATGCAGTTTGACGAAGGAATTAATCTACGTTTTTTTGATAAGTAAGTGATTAAATTGTAATTATGTCGAGTACACGTAAACGCATTACAGTCGATTATTTAATCATCGGTTCTGGATTGGCGGGATTGACGGCGGCTTTGGAAGCTGCGCCATACGGGAAAGTATTAGTTGTCACGAAGGCGAAAGCAGAGGATTGTAATACGCGTTATGCGCAGGGCGGCATTTCATGTGTTACGTCTGCGGATGATTCTTTTGATGCGCATGTACATGACACATTGATTGCGGGTGCGGGATTATGCAAGCCGGATGTCGTACGAGCGATTGTCGAAGCAGCCCCAGAGCGTATCCGCCGCATTCAGGAGTGGGGATTGCATTTTACGCTGCAGAAGGAAGTCGAGCCGGAGACTGCATCGGAACATCGTGGTGAGGATTATCACTTGGGGCGCGAGGGCGGCCATTCTGCGCGGCGTATTTTGCACGCGGGTGATATCACCGGGCGCGAAGTCTCGGATGTCCTGTTGGCGCGCTGCCGTGAGAATCCGAATATCACGATATTGGAGAATCACCTCGCGGTTGATTTAATTTGCACGCGTCACATTGAGTGGCAGGGCGAAAATGCGTGTCTTGGTGCGTATGTGATTGACACGCAAACAAATGAAATTGACACAATTATTGCAAAATTCACATTCCTGGCGACTGGTGGCGCAGGCAAAGTCTATTTGTGCACATGCAATCCGGATGTCGCATGCGGTGATGGTGTCGCGATGGCATATCGCGCATCTGCGGAAATCTCGAATATGGAATTTTACCAATTCCATCCGACCATCTTATATCATCCGCATGCAAAATCATTTCTGATTTCCGAAGCAGTGCGCGGTGAAGGCGCGATTCTGAAGATAAAGCGCGGCGGCGAGTATGTCTCGTTTATGGAGAATTACCACAAGCAGGCCAGCTTGGCGCCACGTGATATTGTTGCACGCGCAATTGACAACGAACTCAAGCGGACAGGGCAGGAGTGCGCATGGCTGGATATTCGCCATAAGAGCGAGGAATTCCTGCGCGCGCGGTTCCCCAATATCTTTGCGGAATGCTTGAAGTATGGCATCAATATGGCGAAGGATCTGATTCCGGTTGTGCCGGCTGCTCACTATTGCTGCGGCGGCGTGCGCACGGATGTCAATGGCTATACGAGTGTCAAGAACCTCTATGCGATTGGCGAATGCGGATGCACTGGCCTGCATGGCGCAAACCGTCTGGCATCAAACTCGTTGCTTGAAGCGATGGTCGTCGCAAATTTTGCCGTCAAGCATGCGATTGCGCAGCCAGATCCGCACACCCAGATTTCGCCGGAGATGATACCGGACTGGAATGCCGGTGATGCGGTTGATTCGGATGAGCAGATTGTCATCTCGCACAACTGGGATGAGATTCGCCGTCTGATGTGGGATTATGTCGGCATCGTGCGTTCCAACAAGCGCCTTGAGCGCGCGAAGAGCCGCATCCGCATGATTCGCAAGGAAATCGAGAAGTACTACTGGAATTTCACTGTGACGCCGGATCTGGTTGAACTGCGCAATATCGCGTCGGTTGCCGAGATGATAATCGATGCTGCAATGGCGCGCCAGGAATCACGCGGATTGCACTATAACATCGATCACTTGCCGGCGGCATCACCGGAGTCACGCGGCAAAGACTCGATTTTGCGGCAGCCGCTGCGCTCCGAACTGCGTTTTGAGTAAAGTTTAATATCAGGAGGAAGCTGAACAAATGCTTAAATGTCCGAAATGCGGTACTGACAATTTACTGACTGCGGTTTTCTGCCGTGGTTGCGGCGAGCGTATTCCGTTGGATGAGCTCAAGCCGGATGATTTCAACGATACTGGCAACAAAGCCGCGGTTGATCACACGAAGCAGAATATCATCGGCGGAATAATCATCGGCGTGCTCGTGCTGGGCGCACTCATCGCATTCTTCTGCCCCGCATGCGGTAAAATCTCGTATGACGACCAAGTCGGTCAAGCCGCAATCAGCAAGATCGAGAAGATCGGCAAGGGCGAATCAATCACGCTGACCGATGAAGAGGCATCATGCTATGCGACCGCGCGCTTGCAAGAGTATGCCGAGAAGAATGCGGACAGCATGGGAATGCCGAAACCGACGGCCGCGACTATTCACTTTATCGGCGATAACGCTGCGAAAGTGGTGCTCAGCGGTAAATTGGCATTCATGCCGGTGTCGATTAAAGCTAATGTCAATGTCTCCGTCAGCAATAAGAGCATCGTCTTTAGCTTGGATGGCAAGCCGGTGATTGGCTTGATTCCGATTTCAGATGGCTTCCGCGACAAAGTCTACGACAATTTCCCTGCAATCTTTAACAAAGCGCTGGGTGGCGACAACAAGCGTGTGAAGGAAGTCAAAGTCGAAGAAGGGAAAGTGACGATTACGCGTACCGGTAAGAAGTAATCCTGAATCCGTGAAGTTGATTCTTTTGCGCCCCAACTTCGTCATTTCTCAGTCACGTAC
>CAVGNO010000159.1:0-4592 GCA_963630475.1 Blautia faecis
CCGTTATCCTCCGTTATCCTCCGTTATCCTCCGTTATCCTCCGTTATCCTCCGTTTGCGTCCGTTTCCGTTATTTTTCCGTTCATGGTTGCAAAATTTTGCAAAAGCGGCTATATTTAGCACCATGCCAACGTTGGCATAGTGGGTTAAACTGCGTCAATGAGTTCAATTTTCATCACAATGAAGAGTTACGTATTAGTCGGCACCGGCAGCCGGTGCGAGATGTATATCAACGGGATTTTCCAGCACTTCAAGGATTGCGCGAAACTGGTCGGGCTTTGCGACAGCAACAGCATCCGCTGCCGTTACTGGCACGACCGCATTCTGAAGGAGTATGGTGCGGACGTACCGATGTACGCTGCGGCGGACTTCGACCGCATGATAACGGAGCAGCATCCCGACAAAGTAATTGTCACATCGATGGATCGCACGCATCACATTTACATTTGCCGTGCGATGGAATTGGGTATAGACGTCATTTCAGAGAAGCCGATGACAGTGGACGAAGTGAAATGCCATCAGATTATTGACACGATTCACCGCACTGGGCGTCATCTTACAGTCACGTTCAACTATCGTTACAGTCCGCGTAACACGAAGGTCAAGGAGTTGCTGGCAAGTGGCATCTGCGGTGAGATTACGACAGTGCATTTTGAGTGGCTGCTGGATACATCGCATGGCGCGGATTACTTCCGGCGCTGGCATCGCAACAAAAACAACAACGGCGGCTTGTTAGTGCACAAGTCCACGCATCACTTTGATTTGATGAATTGGTGGCTTGACAGTGCGCCGAAGACGGTGTTTGCAATGGGCGACTTGAAATTCTACGGCAAGGAGAATGCGGAACGCCGTGGTGTTACGCAATTCTACAGCCGTGCGCGCGGCAATGCGATTGCCGCAAAGGATCCTTTCGCGTTGCATGTAGATGAGCAGAAGGACGAAGTATTAATGGGGCTGTACTACAATGCCGAGAATGAAGACGGATACTATCGCGACCAAAGCGTCTTTGGCGACGGTATCTCGATTGAGGACAACATGTCGGTCATGGTGCGCTACGAAAACAATGTCGTGATGACATACAATTTGTGTGCGCATCAGCCTTGGGAGGGCTATCGCGTCGTCTTCAATGGCACGAAGGGGCGTCTCGAATTCAATGTCGTGGAGAATCCTGCGGTCTCGGCCGATGTACAGGAGGATTTCAGCCGACCGGGCATGCGTGAAGCAGAAGGCGAGCGTTCCAGCTGGGTTCCGGAAATCGTCTTCCAGCCGATGTGGGGCAAGCCGCAAATCATCACATACGACGAGACGGACAAAGCTGGCCATGGCGGCGGCGACATCCGGATGCTTCATGATGTCTTCATTGGCGCGCAGGACGACCCACTGGGCCATGCTGCCAGCTATGAAGCAGGCGCAAAATCAATCATGACTGGCATTGCGGCCAATATCTCGATGAAGACCGGCGAACCGGTCAATGTCAAGGATTACGTAGATTTTAGCCAGATCTAGACGCGCGAATCCTCAAAATCACAGCCGTCCAATAAATAGACGGCTGTGTAAAAAGTTAAAAATTTTAGACAATACCCCTTGATTTTCTGTCCAGATTTGATTATAATTGTATAAAGTTTAGTTAAAATTAATACAATTATCAGGAGAGAAAAAAAATGGGAAAACATTTCAGAGCAGTCGGATTGCCAGTGATGGACAATGCCAGAATGATAACTTCTATCCACTTCACGCTCATAGAGTTGTTGGTTGTGATCGCGATTATAGCCATACTGGCGTCGATGCTATTGCCGGCATTGGGGCGTGCGCGGGAGAAAGCGCGATCTATCAGCTGCCTCAATCAGCAGAAGCAATTTCTTGTGATGACGGCGCTCTATGCGGGGGATTACCAAGATTCCTATCCATTTACGCATGTTTATACGAATCCGACTGAAATTGGCTGGGGCAAAGGTGGCGGACGCAACTATGGCCTCCTTGTAGATCTCGGATACATCGGCGACAAGACTAAGCTGTTTGTGTGTCCAGCTGCACCGCGCGCCAAAGTGGGCGCAAACGGCAGACTTGACAGCCATTTATCGTCATATCTTTTCCTTCCGATGCTCAGCGGCACCGGTGGTAATGACGCAGATCCGCAAAAATCAAAGTATTGCCAGACTATGAAGATCACGCAAAGACCGACGGACAGGGGAACAGGAGAGATTCTTGGCAGCAACATGCCGGTACTCCTGGATGTCGTAAACAAGTGGAATACGGGTGACTACCGGGCAGATTTGCACAGAGATCATTACAACGTAGGTTGGGTAGACGGATCGGCTGCCGCCGTAAAGAGCACTGTCTTTGCGCGTTCGACTGCTTATGATTATAGGTTATTGTTCGACAATAAATGGCGATAAGGAGAGTAGATAAATGATACGAAAGATTTTGCCGGTTATCCTGGCATTTTGCTGCATTGCGACGGCGTTTTCTTTGGAATTGCGTCTCAATGGCGGCACAAACAAATGGGGCTTTGCAAGTCGCCATAATGCGTTGTCCATGAAATGGGATGGGAGCGCGCCGATTACAATCACATTGAAATGCGAATTGTTCAACACGCCTGGCGCGAATCGCCCTGCGCTGCCCTGGCAGTCGTGGTTCGGCATCCTGATGGAGGACGGCGCAAATCGCTATATTGCCGGGCTGCTCTGTCCGGGCAATCGGACGCCGGAAGTCGATTATGGCGCGATTGTCTATGAAAAGAAGGGAAATTTCTCCATGAAAAACGACGGGCAGAAGCTTAAGCTTGCTGCGGGTCCGCTCTGTCTGCGTCTCGTATTCGACAATAATACACTGACTTTGTTTGCCGGCAAGGATGAAGCTGCGCTGTCGGAAGTATGGACGCGTACGGCTCCGGATGGCTTCCAGCCGAAGAAAATCGGCGTCGCATTGGATTCCGCGCAAGCGAAATCGACGCTGGATCGCATTGCAATTCACTCGTTCCGCATTCAAGCCGCTGGCAAGGATGATGAATTGCGTTTCGATGATTTGCAGAAATGGCAGACGGAACTCTTAACGCTGGAGTTGATAGATGCGAGGGTTGAGTCGCAGTATAAGGACATCACGGAGACGCTCAAGAAGCAACTTTCTGGGAAGCTGGTGAGCATGCCTGCTGGTGATTACACATTCGGAGAAGTGAAGATACCGGCGAATTCCGCGTTGAGATTCGAATCCGGCTCAAAAATACGCGTCACTGGCAGAACCAACTTGATTCTCACTGGCGACCACTGCACAATTGAAGGCGGTCTCTGGTTCTTCCCCAATGGCGGCAAGAGCAATGCGGTAATTTCCGGCAAGGGAATTTCCGGCGTCACCATCCGTGGCGTCGTCTCTGCAAATTACGGCGAAGAGAATCCCGTGAGGAATCGGTTCAACTTTGCGGAGTTCGATGCGTGTGCCGATATTCTTGCAGAGAACAACCGCATCGCGGGAGTCAAGGATGTCTTCAGCTTCTACAATTGCCGTAGAGTGTCAGTACTCAACAATAAAGCGATGCACTGCGATCGCATAACCAGTTTCCGGAATAGTTCGGAATTCCTTCAGCACAGCGGCAACTGGTCACAACATGTTACACACCAATGCCAATGGTGGGGCGGAGATGCGAATGACACAAAAAAGAATGTCCGTGACAACACCGCGCGCATCATGATCCGCGATGTCAAGCCGGGGGACAAGAACTACTATGAGGAAACTGCGGGAACGTATGACATCCAGGTGTCGAACAATATCGCGGAATACGGGACATGTCTTGCATGGGGAAGCAAAGGGCGCAACGTCGTCATTTCCGGCAATATTGCGCGTTATATGGGCGACATGGCATACGATACCGAAGGCGGCGAAAATATCGTCATCACCGGCAATCTTTCCATCAACTCGAAATGTGTGGGAATTGGCGCATACTTCTACGGTTCGCGCTTGCTAATTGCGAATAACCAGATTCTTGTGCTGGAAGAAGGCGACAAGAAATACCAGGGCGGATTCCTCCGTCTGCATTCAGGTGGGAAGAATACCCATTTTGGCAATGGCAAAGTACTGATCACCGGGAATCAGTTCATCAACGAGGTCAATCCGAAAGCTTCATTGAATATCGAATCTGCGCGAAATGTCGTCCTCTCCGGCAACAGCTTTATCGGCGGTGGCATCGCGATGATCGCGGAAGCGGAAAATATTGCCATAACCGGCAACTCGTTTGAGACTTCGGAATTAATGATAAATCCTGTCATTTCGTTTAACGGCAATGCGAGTTCCCGGAGAATCATCAGGGATAACATTTTCCTCAATTCAGGCAAAATTTCCCATCCGGCAATCCGCGCAGATAAACGCCATAATGGCGGAACACTCATCATCGGAAACAATCTTTTCGAGGGATTCAGCCGCGAAGCGGAGCTACAAGGCACCGGTACACTCAAAGGGCAGGATGAGCATTCGGCAGAATGGGAGAGAGAAAACTGGTAATAACCCATCCTGAATCCGTGAAGTTGATTCTTTTGCGCCACAACTTCGTCATTTCTCAGTCACGTACTCCGAGTACGCTCCTTCGAAATTCCTAGTTCTGAC
>CAVGNO010000160.1:0-3746 GCA_963630475.1 Blautia faecis
GACGACAGTTGTATAGCGGTTAGGCTGATCGCTGGTTTCGGTAATCATCTCGGAGTCGAAGACGATAGTCACGTGCTTGAAATTGTGCGCGATATTTCTCACGCGGATAGAGAAATCCTCGCGCGCTTTCTTGAAGCCATTGACTTCGTGTTCCATCTGGCTCCAGATGGGGTCGCGCTTAATGACATTATATGCGTCGATATAGAGCTCGATGTTTTTCAGATAAGGCAGATAGCTGCTGAATTCAGTGATTTGCGGGATTGTGAATGCGCCGGGAATGGGCAGCAATATGCCGCCGACGGGCTTGCCGTCGCCTTTGACCAGCGCGGCAATGCGTTCTTCTTCGCGCCGCGCTTCTTCACGACGCGCTGCTTCGCGCCGCGCCGCTTCATCCTGACGATAGCGGAGCTTGCGCACATATTTACGGCGATGCTGCAATTCCGTGTTCAGCTCCTTGCGTTCAGCGTCGGAGAGCACATCCGGCGGCAGTTCGCTATCCAACCAGTTCTGCACTTGAGCGAATTTCTTTTCGGCTTCATCGAGGTTATCGACGCGAATGCCGCGGATGTAACAAGTGAGGCGGTCGGGGAAGATTTCGTACTCGCGCGGCGTAATTGTCGTGCTCTCACGCAATTTATTGTTGATCTGTTCGAGCTGCGCATCGATTTCCTTCTGCACATTGAGCAATTCCTGATCGGCCATGACGGCATCATCGATCGCTTCGGCAATTCTCTTCAGATAGCCGGTCAAGCGGTCGCGCTGTTTGCGCAATTCGCTATTTGTGCCATGTTTACGATTGCGCTCTTCCTGGAGCTTGATTGCGCGATTGACGCGTTCATCCAGCGACGCATTTTTCTCAGCGACCGACTGCGCAAAAAGCTTTGCGTCCGGATTGATGCCGAAGACCTCCTGTTCATATAGCGCAATAGCGTTATCGACTTGCCGGTCTTTTTCGTTTGCAAGCTCGGTCAATGCGCCATTTAGACTCGCGTCGATTTCATCAATCCGCTTCTGCAACGCCGCAATCTGCTTGTTCTTTTCCTTGAGCGCTTCCGCAGCTTTGTCGGCATCCGCACGCGCTTGCTTGCGCATCGCGGCAATCTCGCGTTTCAAATCAACGACACGCGTATTTTCGACTTGCGGCTTTTCTTGTGCTTGCGGCGGCGGTTCGGGTGCAGGAGACGGAGGCGGTGGCGTCACGACAGCCGCAGATGCTGCGACAGGCGCCGACGGAATCAACGGCAGGATGCCGGCGGGTTGCGGCGGCAGCATCGCAGCAGGAGCCACCGCAGGAGTTGTTGCTGTCGGCTGCGCAACAGGCGCCGGCGCCGACTCTTGTGCGGTTTGCGTGGCGGTTTGCGTGGCTTGCGTTTCAGGAGTTGCGTTTGCTGACTGTGATGCGTCTTGTGCCGGCGCGCGACGTTTGACTTCGAGGAAAGACAATGCGCGGCAGATGTAGCGGGAACGGAGGCGTTTACGGATAATCTCGGCATTCGGTGATTCCGGTATATCATCGCGCCAGAAATTTTTTTGACCAGCGATGATTTCACCGATTCGGCGCAAGCCCGTGCTGTTGCCGTCAGTGAGGAATGCCATCACCATCGGGCGCGGATCCTTCATTGCGCGCAGCACTTCGCGCCAGTTTTTGCGCAGCCACTTTTTATCGAACGCTTGGAAGCACTCGCCGATTCCGAGAAAACTATCACTGCTTTTCCCGTTGTAAATCATCACCATGCGAGCAAAGTCCTGGTCGCTGCAGATTTTAACGACTAGCCGCTGCACAGTATTATTTTCACGGAATGTCCCGCCATTTAGTTTAAAGCCGCCTCGACTTATTATGTTTCTAAAATGCTGGCATTCCCGCAGTATCTCGGTAAAACTTCTATATGATGTATTTTTCAATGCCCAGCGAACTGCGTCTGCACAAATAACATTAGTATTCATGTCAAAATCCCCTTATTGTGGAGCATATCATCGTCCACGAGTTGTCACATTCGGAGCATGCGAAGTGCCACGCACTCCGCATGTTTTCATACACACAAGCTTATAGACTTGTCACCATCAATGGATGCGGGAGGTTGATGACGCCATCTTGGCGCACCAGCTTGCCGTCATTCCAGATAAACCACGCGACTTCGCCGGAGAATTCATTTGCAGCGATAACGAATTTGCCGTCTTCGACAAAATTGAAATCGCGCGGATAGTGTCCGCCACTGGGGTAGCGACCGACGAATTTGAGATCGCCGTCCTTTTGGATTTCCCAGCTGACCAGCGTGTCTTCGCCGCGGTTGCTCGCGACGATGAAGCGGCCATCCGGCGAATAGCGCAATGCCGAAGCGGTGTTGATTCCCGAGTAGTCCGGCGCCAATGCCGAGTAGCGCTTGCGGACTGTAAACAACCCGTCTTCGTAATCCAGATAGATAAGCTGTCCGAATAGCTCCGTGAGCAGATATGCGTGGCTGCCGTCCGGCGTAAATACGAGGTGACGCGGACCAGTGCCGGCAGGCGTGATGCGGCTGATGATCGGATCTTCGCCATTGAGCGGATATGCGAAGATGGCATCCAAACCCAAGTCATTGACAATTAGATACTTGCCGTCAGGCGAAATTGCGGTAAAATGCGTATGCGCGCTGTCCTGCCGTGGTAGATTCACGCCGACACCGCAATGGCTCGTCACGCGCGTCAATTCCTTGATTGATCCATCGTCCGCCACTGCGAATTCCGAAATCGATCCGGAGCTGTAGTTTGCGCTGAAGAGGCGTTTTTCTGTCGGGTCAAGGCAGAGATGGCATGACGCGCGGCCATTTGCGGCGACGCGGTTGAGTTCAGTCAATTTCCCGCTCTTCTGCGAGACTTTGAATGCCGCGACGCCGGTTCCGCCGTCATTATCGACCGCACACGTCGCATAAGCGCGCGTTCGGTCTCGCGAGAATATTAACCAGTTTGTCCCCGGCAATCGATAGAAGCCGATTTGGACAGGCTGATTAAATTCATTAAGTTCGTACTGATAGATGCCACCCTGGGGTTCAGTTGTGCTAGCGAGAATGTAAAACATAATATTGTGAAAAATTGGGGAAGGGAAGAATGCGTTATTTACTTAAAAACGTCTGACGGGATACTTCAAGTAGAGAGTCTGAATATACTCATCATAACGGCGCGCCGCTTCGCGGTCTTCGAGAATTTTCGTGATTTTTTCTGCGATTTCCGGCGTAAGCGCATCGACTGCGCCGCCGCGTTTTTCAGCAAGGCGGACGATATAGATATTACCCATGTCGAGGACTTGGTCATAGAGTTCGCCGGGCTGGAGTTTCTCCGCGACTTGCTGCAGCTTCGGCACCATCGCGTCCTGCCATCCCAAGTCGCCGCCATTTTCGGCATTCATCCCCTCGGAGTACTGCTTTGCCAGCGCTGCGAAATCTTTTCCGGCAGCGTATGCTGCGCGAATCTGCGCGACGACGTCATTGATTTTGCCGGCGTACTTGCCATCTTTTTTCAGCATGATGACTTGCAGACGCCAGCTGGGCGGCTCCCCCAATTCGTCTTTATGCGCGTCAAAATAGCTCTTGATTTCGTGCTGTGGGATGAAGAGATTGCGACGCGTGCGGTCGTATGTGAGCATTTCGACTGCGATCTGATGCAGAACGCGCTCCTTGAATTCCTTCCAAGTCACATTTTCGCGATGGAGGATGTCGCGGAAGAGCTCCTCATTGCCATTCGCTTGTTCGAAGACAATGCGGTCGATGCGG
>CAVGNO010000160.1:3756-4526 GCA_963630475.1 Blautia faecis
GTTGATCATGCGCTCAAGGATTTCCTTGCGCAGCGGTGCCATTGCAGCCTGACGTTCAGCGGCATCCGGATATGCATCTGCTAGCTTCGCGGCATTTTGTCCGATCAGCTGATCAACATCAAGCGATGTAATCACTTTGTCATTGACGATTGCGAGCACTTCGCCTTCCTGTGCATACGCGGGATTGAAGAATGCGAACGCCAATGCGAGGATGATTATATAGTAATGGAATGATTTCATTGAAGCGTCAGAATTATTACAGCTTTGAGTTCAGTTTCTTCGCCAGCGCAGCGGCCTCATCGGCGCGTGGGAAGCCTTGATGCATGCTGTAGTTTTCGAGGAGATGGGTTATTTCGCGCAAGTCTTTTGCCGAGCCACTCCGAATCTGGAGTTCCGCTAAGCGCCAGACTGCAAGACAGTAGTAGCGTGATGAGACCGCGATGCCATTTTCGCACGCAGTATCGTATTGCACGCACAAATCCTGGTAGTACCGGATAGCATCCGTTGTATTGCCGATATTCTCATTGCACATCGCCATCAACATGATGATGCGCTGCTGCATATCCATCGGCATCTTCCCGAAGTCATTAATGCAAAGTGCGAGCGCTTCGAGCGCGGTCTGGCTACTTCCTGCCGCCATTTGCAGTTCGGCGAGGCGGCCGCATGCCGCGTATTGCCATTGCGTTCCTGCGGCATCCCGCACGGCATTTTTCATGTATTCGATTGCACCGGCGAAATTGCCCTGCTCTGCCGCGATATCGCCCTGGAGC
>CAVGNO010000161.1:0-1524 GCA_963630475.1 Blautia faecis
TTTGAAAACCTGCCGTTAGACGATGCCAAGCAACTGCAATGCCTCGCGGATTTCTGTGCAACCGAAAGCACGTCCGGAAATATGTACCCAATCGGAAAATCCGTTTGCGCTTGGTATGCCGGATGGAAAGCCATAACCATGCGGCGGCTTGGTCAAATCGAAAAAGCACAGCTCACTGTGCAGCAGATGGCCGCTGATACTGGGCATTTTGCCGAAACATTCGAAATTTATGAACTGGGCCATCACCCATGGTTCTGCACTGCAGAAGGTGTTTTATTGCAAGCTGTCTGCGAAGCATACAGTTAAGACTTTTTGTGCATCATAAAGGAGCTTGAGAGTACCGGTGCATAACTCGATACTCTCAAGCAAGGAGTGATTATGATAAAATACGGAGTTGCTGACTACGGCTTGAATGTCTGGGATGGCGGACGTTATGACATCCAATTACGCCTAGAAGAACTCAAGAACATCGGATTCGACGGGACTGAGAGACTCGAATGCAACGATGCCGCTGATGCAATGTATCGCGCAGCGGTCTACAAACGGCTGAACATGGATTTTGCGACTTGCCTCAGTAGCGCAGGAATTGAGCAATCTAATAGTTTCACCGCTGCGCTAGGTAAGGAATATGTCTGGCTCACTCCAGGAGAATCTCTACGCACCAATGTAGACATGGATAGCTTTATTCGACGCGCAAAACGTTTTACACAAGCAGCAAAATGCGCAGGAGTCAAAGCTGCATTACACAACCATCTTGGCTTGCGCATTCAAGATCAGGATGAAATTGAGCAATTCATGACCGAAGTGCCTGATGCGTATTTGCTTCTTGACATTGGTCATCTACATGGCGCGGGTGGTGATATCCTTACGATCATAGAAAAATACATCAGCCGCATTGCCGCCATTCATTTCAAGGATGTATTCATCAAGGACGCTAGTATTGGACTGGAGCAATGGCCGGAGCGTCTGCGCTTTTGTGAATTGGGTGCAGGGAATTGTCAGTTACCATGGCAGCAAGCTGCTCAATTACTTAAGAATCTCGGTTATAATCGCTGGGTCTTCATCGAACATGACACACACTTGCGAAATCCGTTATTGGATCTAAAAACAAGTCTTGATGCGTTAAAACCGCTATTCAGCTAATAAATCATAACCATTTACATGAGAGCACTGTAATGAATAAATCTACTATCGCACCGATTCGAGTCGGCATTTGGGGGCTTGGGCGCGCCGGCTGGGGAATGCATTGTAAAGAAATTGATCAATTCCCCGATGAATTTCAAATCGTCGCCGGCTGTGATCTGGAACAAGATCGTTTGCAACATTTTAAGCAGCGCTATCCCGATGCAAAAATTTGGTCCAGCGGCGAACAATTTCTCGCTGATTCGCGTATTGAACTGATTGCAGTTGCGGTACGCTCTCCGCAACATGTCGATTACGCGCTCCGTGCATTGGAAGCCGGAAAAATGGTTTTCCTCGAAAAGCCAATTGCACTCACCGTTGATGGGATGAACAAACTGGAAT
>CAVGNO010000161.1:1534-4504 GCA_963630475.1 Blautia faecis
TGCTTCAATCATGTAATGGAAATCATACACAGTGGCATCCTTGGTGACGTATACGAATTGAAGCTTTGTCGCCATGGCTTTGATTTTCGTGATGATTGGCAGACTATCCTGGATTGTGGCGGCGGACAACTCAACAACTGGGGGCCGCATCTGCTAGATCAGGGATTGCGCTTTCTGGAATCACCGCTGAAATCCGTATGGAGTCAGCTTCGCAAAATTGCTGCACTTGGCGATGCCGAGGATCACCTCAAGATTATTCTTCAAGGCGAAAATCAACGAATTGTCGATATCGAGATTTCAGGTGGAGTTTCCCTGCCATCTCCTGTTTATGCCATCTATGGAACGCGCGGTTCGCTAGTAAGTGAAGACGAACAGGACATCAAGCTTAAATATCTGGATCCGAAACAGGAAGTTCCGACTTCTCCTGCTCATGCGGAAACGCCACCAATGAATGGAGATTTCAGTGGACACTTCGAACCGAAATGGATTCGTAAAACGATCATGACTGAACCGGCAAATGGCTTTAACGTGAATGTGATTTATCATCTGCTCTACCAAAGCATCAGAGAAAGTAAACCATATCCAATCAAGCCAGATGAGGCATTTGAAGTGGTTCGCGTCGCAGAAATGATAAAAAAGCAAAATCCCGAATTCCGGATTCATCCGGACGAATTCGGGAAGTAAAGATATAGGCCTAAATCCGTGGAGTTAGAGAATTTTGCGGGACCGTAGCGTGAGTACGTGACCGATTATTGTGCAAATGAATCAACTCCGCGGATTCAGAGAAGTCAGATTGGTAGTTTCAGCTTCAAGTGTATAATGCGCACCGCTAATCTAGCGGTGTTTTCTGCCTGGTTTAACGAGGATTGCACTGCTGATGATGAGGAGTGCGAGGATGAATGGCCAGCGATGCGGGCGGTTCCACTGGCGTTGTGTCGTTTCGCGCGCTTGTGGCGTATCAATTGCCAGATATTGCAATGTATCGTATGCAATCCCATGCGGTTTATAATTTTTGAGCCACGCGTGAGTGAGTGAAGTATTGACGGGGAAATAGAGCCAGCATAGCGGCGCGTCTTTTGCAAGAATCTCCTGCGCATGACGGATTAGCTGCATGCGTTCCGGAGAATTCGGCATTGTCTCCAGCTTTTCAAAAATTGCGTCAAATTCTTCAGATCTGTAGTTGCTATAATTAGAGCCGCTGCCATTGTTCTTGACATGGCTGTTGGCGCTGTAGAAAAGCATGAGAAAATTTTCGGGATCGGGATAATCCGCAACCCACCCGCGCTCAAAGAGCAATTGCCAATTGCCAGTTTTTAGGTTATCGCGGTTGCGGTTTAAGTCGGTGGGGCGCTCGACTAGTTCGACGCCGAGTAGTTTGAAGCGCGCTGCGAACCACTGGAAGCGATTCTTGAAATCCGGCAATCCTGCCGCAGCATGATCGAGATGAATGACAAGCGGGTGACCAGTCTGCGGATCAATGCCGCCCGGATAGCCGGCATCACGCATTAATTCACGCGCGACTTCCAATGATTTGCGCTGCGTAGTATTGCGCGTGTCATCCCAAGTATTGAGGACGCGGTTCATGCTCTGCGGAGGCGCAGATTCGCCAAAAATGCCCGGCGGTATAATGCATTCTGCTGCAATGCCATTGCCATTTTTGAAAATTGTGATATACTCATGCAAGTCAATAACCATCGAGAGCGCTTGGCGTAACGCACGCTTTTGCGGTGAGAGTCCGCCGACGGTTGTATCCAGCATATTGAATGCCAAGTAGTAGCTGATTGGCGGTACTGTGCTGACCAGCTTCATGCCGCGCGCGGCCATCTCGGGGGATAGCGTCAGCTCGCCGCCGGCAGGATTCATCGCAACCGCGCTGTCGAACATATCATTGGGCAGACCGGAATGGTCATAGTATCCCTGCTGAAATTTGAGCCAGTTGGGGATGGATTCGCGTTCGTAGTTAAACACGACACGGTCGAGTAACGGTAGGCGTTTCCCGGCATCTGCCAGCAATCCATTGATGCTATCGGTTGCTTCGCCATCGCTTGGATAGTACCGCGCGCGGTAATTCGGGTTGCGTTCGAGGATAATGCGGCGATTGGGTTCGCACTGCTTGAGCATAAACGCGCCGGTGCCGACCGGTCGGCGGCCGTAGCTCATCTCCTCGGATTCACTCGCATGCGCTGCATAGTAATCCAGGACTTCCTGCGCAACCGGCGCGGCATAATGCATCGCCATCCAGTAGAGAAATTGCGGATATTTCCGGCATAACGTGAATTTTACCGTATAGCGGTCAATGACTTGACACCCCGCAAACGGTATGTCGGCATATCGCGGCGTGCGGCCACTCGAATACTCGCGGTCAAGCTCTGCTGAGCACTCCGCCATCCCGCGCAGGAATGAATTGAAAGTCGAATAGACGGGCGAGCCGACTTTGCGATCGCATAAACGCACCATCGCAGTCTTGAAATCAGTTGCAGTGAGTTCGCGTTTGGCCGCGCCAAAAGCCGGATGCGGCTGAAAATAGATCCCAGGCTGAATGCGGAAGATATACTCGGCGCGCGCAACTGCCGATGCTGGCGGGTCTGAAGCCAACCGCGTGCCATTAGCGTCATAATAGTGCGGTTCAGGCAGCTCGGTCAGCAACAAAGGCTCCAATTCGTATGGACGCCGTAAATAATGATAGTGCAATGGCGGCTCGACAATATTGTCGATAATCGCACTCTCGTGGACAAAATTCGACAGCTGCGGATCGAGCGATTTGATTTGCGCGTTATAGCTGGTAAAGAGCGTATTGCCGGCCAGATCGCGCGGCCACGGATCATTGCTGCATGACCGCAAAATCGGCAGTGCGATTGCCCATAGCGCCAATATTGCAAAATATTTCTTCCAATGCATCATGTTAATTACATTCTAGTTGCATTGGTGCGGTTGCCGTTGCATGCATGGCTGGCGCCACTCCAGTTCCAA
>CAVGNO010000162.1:0-3358 GCA_963630475.1 Blautia faecis
CATTTTCGGGAATGCTGTCCCGCAGCACGTGTGAGATACCGCTTTTGCGCAAGTCCATATCGATTAGCAATACGCGTTTTTTCTCGCGTGCAAATGAACGCGCAAGTGTAGTGGAGATCATCGTCTTACCGGCGTCCTGGAGGCCGGATGTAATAGCGATAATCTTATGATTGCGTGTCGCAAGCGAAAGATTAAGCGAAGTGCGGATATTGCGGAAAATTTCATCTACTACGCCATCGACATTATCGCGATTTTTCTTCAGGTCTTCTTCCGTAAAGTACGGGATGCTACCGAAGACAGGCGTATGCGGTCCGAAGAGCGCGGCGACGCTACGGATGTCGGTGATACGGTTGTTGCACGAGACAATGATGAATGACGCTACACCCGCCAATGCCAAGCCGACCACGAGCGCCATCGCAATTACATTGCGCGGAATCGGGAAATACGGCGCATACGCAGGTGTAGCCGCACTCACAACGAAGATTGCGTAATCATCCAGCTTATTGACTGCGTCATTGATTTGAATTTCATTCATACGCGTGGTGAGCATCTCGACTGATTTGCCGAGCGCATCGACTGCCGCTTCGCGCCGTTTGTATTCACCGCTGAGCTGATCGAGCTTCTCAAGGCGTTTATTCAGAACATCCAGTTGAGTGCGCATCATCGCGACACTCTTGAGAATGCGTTCGCGGCGCATTTCAAGCCCTTTGATGCAAATCTCGACTTCGTGAATGCTCGCTTGCTTGATCATCTCGGTGACTTCGTTGTGCACTTTGACACTCTGGTTGGCTTCGCCATAGCGCGCCATTAGATCAGGCAAATTCATCTGGTGCTCAAGCAACATCGCTTGAAGCGTAAAGAGCGTATTGGGCATTGCATTGCCGGTTGAGTTACCTTCGTCGCTTCCACCATCGCTGCTGAGCAGATATGGCAACATGATGGTGGCCTGATCCTTATGCTTATTGATTTCATTTAACGAAAGCTGGATGTCCGCTGCGCGATTTTCCGCGGCTTCGATGCGCTCCAGTTTCGTCTCAATTTGTGATTGCAACTGCTGATAATTGACTTCAAGGCTGGTGATGTTGTTATCGTGCTTATATTCCAGCAATGACTGCACTGCTTTGTCATAATTGCGTCCGACATCATCGAGCTGATCGCGGAGTAGCTCGCTACCACTGCTGGTAATCTTGATTCGGCGGCTGCGCAATGATTCGATATAAGTATTTGCGACGGCATTTGCGACTTTTGCGGCCAAATCGCGATCCGAGGAGCTCACCGAAATGTCGATCAAGTTGGTGTCACGTACGGGAGTAATGGTCGGACGGCTGAATAGCGCATATTGCTCGTCATTCAATCCGAGGCTACGGTATGCCTGGTCAAGCATCTCCGGTCCGCCCATCAGCATAATCTGCGTATTCATGAAGACCGAGCCGGCGCGCCCCGACCCGGGGTCGTCAATACCCTCGACTTTGACGACGCGCGATTCATTGAGGCTGACGTGCATGCGGCAACTTGAGTTATAACGCGGCGTTGCGGTCATCAAGAAGATCAGCGCGCCCAGCAATGCTAGGCCGGCGCCGCATGCATATAGCCACCAGAATGGCCGGATATATGTCCCAAATACGTTAAATACGGTTTCAACGAGCTCGGGTTGCGAATCAACGGCTACAGATTGAGAAGGTGTTTCGGTCATAGAATAAGCGTATGAAACGAGAATTTACCAGAAGCTCTCGGAGACAAATACGATGTCGCCGAATTGAAGTTGCAGATCTTTGTCTGTTTCGCCTTTGCGATAGAGACGAGAAAGATCAACTTTGATGCGCTCCTGATTGCGGATGATTGCGACATTGCTAGTGGAAGCAGTTGGAAGCAGTCCGCCTGCCAACGCAATCGCTTGGCTCACCGTAAGCTTCGAATCCGGCGGCAAAGTCAAGCCCTGCGGCGTCTTCACAAAGCCCATCACGTAGATTTGCTCCGCTTGCCCAACAAATATATTGTCACCGGGCTGGACAATCACGTCATTCTCATAATTTCCGAGCGTCACACTCTTGAGCGATACCGGCACTGTGATGCGCTGCCCTTTCTCATCCTGTCGGATAATCAGAATCTTGCTCACATCAGCGCCAGTGATGCATCCGCCCGCGCGAATCAGCAATTCCGAGCAATGCGGCGGACGCTTCGTGTCAATCGAATATGCACCGGGAGTATGCACTGCGCCGGAGACATTGACGGGTGCAGCGCGCGGCGCAAGCAGCGTGTCATCGGGCTGCATGTAAAATGGTGCTTGGTCTGTCTTGCCGCCGTAGAGTTCGGAGACATCGATATTGAAGCGCTCGACAGTCTTGCCGTCGTCATTACGGCGCAATACTGTCACGCTCGCTAAATCGACATAGTCAGTAAAGCCGCCTGCAACACTGATTGCTTGCATTGCGGTGAGCGGGCTGTAGATTGGTAATTGCATCGAAACACTGCCGCCTTTGAATTCACCCAGGAGGTAGATTGTGCGCGGCGCCCAGTCGCTGACGGACACATCGACATGCGGGTTGGCGACTTGGCCGCTCAAGAGCTTTTTCAGCTCAGCGGCAATCTCGCGCGGTGTGCGTCCTGCCGCTTGCACTTCGCCGCATAACGCAAACGAAAATTTGCCGTCATCGCCGATTGTGAGCGTGCGGTCGAATTCTTGACCGCGGAATACTGCGATTGAGATTGTATCACCGGCACGCAATACCGACCCGCGCCATTCAGCTTTGCTGATCAGCTTCTCGCTCGCTTGTACACTCGTGAAGAAGAATAATAATCCAACAATAGTAAAGAGTAGTTTTTGCACGACTATTTTACTCTGAAATTGATATTTGAATGGAAATAGATGGGAAATACACGACCATGTCAGACCGGGGACAAAGCCCCGGTCAAGCACTACATGGTTAATATATCAACTTCACGCCGATACGCCACTCATTTTCGACATAATTGCGATGGCTCTCGTATTTATAGCATGTATCGGAGAAATTCCATCCAGCGTAGTACGCGATATTGCGGTTCGGCATGTAACGCAATTGCAAGTCACTGCGGTAGATGTTGTAGTCGGCTGAATTAGTATGCTCATCCTTGACTGTGAGCATGAGGCGATGCGCCATCGTGATATGGCTGGTGACATTCCAAGTGGTGACTTCGCCAATCTCGGTAACCAAGCGGTTACCACGTGCATCCGTGCTCGGTGAATCTTCGACATCGTGGGTCAGGAAGATGCCGAATGAGAGATCTTCGAGCGCTTGATAGACGATGCGGCTGTTGAGATAGAATTCCCAGTCATCAGAACGCGTGCTACGGTCTGACGCAGTACTGTTCTTATAATTGA
>CAVGNO010000162.1:3411-4503 GCA_963630475.1 Blautia faecis
GAATGTACCGAACTTGATGTCGTCGTAGTCATCATGGTCTTTGTGATTGCGGTACTCGGTGAGGTTATATCCACCCGTGACACCGAAGCGCGTGCGCTCGCTGTAACGATATGTCGGGCTGACCGTGAAACCGTATTTTGTATTGTCCAACCCGTCAAAACCACGCTCGTTATAGCGTTCGCTGGAGAGATTGCCTGTCGTGACGACTGAGATATGGCCGGTAACCGGGAGATCCCATGCGGCATTCATGTCATTGCGGAAGACTGCGCTGGAACGGTTCGTATCGCCATCGACATTTTCGCGCTCGTACGAACTGTGGTAGGAGAGCATCAGCTTGCCGCCAAAGAGATCAATCGGCAAGTCTCCCAACAACACCGGCGAGAAGCTATAGCTGAAATCCGATCCGTTATTGACAGCTTTATGGAAGTAGTGTTCGTAGCTACCGCTAAATTGCATGCCGTAAGTGAAGTGGTCGATCGTGCGCGTCAGCTTCATCCGCGCTTCCGTTTCTGAGATCCAGGATGTCGAACGATCGCCGCGGCTACTTGCATTGACGTTGTCGTTATAACGGAATTCCTGGCTGAGCGACATCGTGAGGTCATCGGGGATAAGCATCGCGGTGCGCATCAAGTAATCCAGGAGCACATCACCGCCGGCCGTAGCCGCGTTCACGCTGACGCAAGTAGCACTGATTGCAAGTAATATTAAGAGACGCTGAATAAATAGCTTTCTCACAGATTATTTCTCCTTGATGTATTACTTGCGGCGTGCGGCTGCGCTTGCATTGCCGACGTTGGTTGTTGCGCCCGATGCACTGGAAGTGCTGCTTCCGTCTACGAAGCCGCTCGTGCCGTCGCCAGATAAAGCCGAGATATCGACTTGGACCGCGCTTTCTTCGCCAGTGCCTCTTCCAACGCCATCACGGTCTTTCTTGTCAGCAATCGTCTTCTTGATTGGCACGATGCTGACAATCTTGTTGTTTTCCTCGTCTTCGCTTGCTTCTGCGCCGCCGGCTTCATTGATTGCGCTGACGTATGACATGCGCTGTTCTGCAGGTTTGGTGTTGATTGCCGATTCTGCGCAGGCTAAGAC
>CAVGNO010000163.1:0-4492 GCA_963630475.1 Blautia faecis
CAATGCGGTTAATTTAGAGGGTGGATGATTTGGGTGTCCCATTGGCGAAAACAGGAGTATTGCCGGCAAGAAAAACATACCGGACTGAATACCCGTCTTTGCAAAGATCTTCGCCGACTTTTGAAATAATCCGCCAGGCTTTGTAATCGTGAAAATAGTGCTTCCCTGCACCCCAAATGAGACCTATCACCGGTTTCGTGTACTTCCATATCCTGGTGGATGATGGATTCGTGAAAATCCCGATGCCTTGACGCGCTATCAAAAACTTTTCCTTCTTCAGTTGATTCAAAACCAGAGCGACGGTGCTGTTCGCAACTCTGAATTGTGTCGCAAGATCACGAATCGATGCCAGTTTTATGCTGATGCCGGGATTTCTGTACAGAAGACTCATCACATAATAGCGTATCTTCATACATTCCGTCATCGGCTGTTCTTTCCTGGATCGGTAATTCGACACTCTGAAACTCCATGCAAAAAGAAAACGTTTTACTGTACAGTTATCGATACAGTTTCATTATACAACATTTCCCGATAAAAATCAAGAGAGAAAAATCTAACCACAAGAAAAATTGGCCATTAATCGAGGATGCACCATCCAAATAATTCGGGATTTTTTGTGCCTTCGATGCCTTTGAAGTACTCCATGATGCGCAGACGCTTGCCGGAGTCGTTGTCATTAACGAGGAATGCGAGACGGAATTTTGTGCCTTTGATTGGCGAGATGCCCAGTGAAGCAAACGGCACCGTGAAGCGATAGCGTGTGGTATTGCCTTTTCGTGTAACTGTCACGGGGATATTGAATTTGCCAATTTTTGTTTCGTCGGGAGCGATATGACGCCAGGCCAGTGCGGGCGCATCGTTTTGACCGGAGACGGTGAATTCGGTCATGCGTCCTTGTTCATCTGCGAATGCGAACTGCAGTGAGTCATTTTTCCAGATAGCGGCGTTATTGTGTGGGACACAGTGGTCGTTATCCGAGACTTCGACATTGAAGATCAGGTTTTTCGCTTCACGTCGATATAGCACGCGTGCAGAGAGGTCGGTTTTACCGCCCCAGCGTGGTGTCGTCGGGTCAAACGCCAATTCCATGAGTTGTTTTTCGTTATCGAGTGTGATTGCGGGGCCGACTTGTTCTCTGATCGGTAGTGCGACAAAGACCGGGTAGCTGAAATTCCCGCGATAGAGCTGGTTGCCATCAGTGCGCGTCATAACAATTTCGACTTGATGTGTCACTGTGCCCGGAGCAGTATTGCTGGGGATGACGCATGGCAATGCAATTGGCGACGAAGTTTTGCCATCAAGTGTGACGGTATGCTGCTTGCCAGTGGTGTCTTTCAGCGTAAACTTGACGGTTTGGCGGAATGGGTTGTGCAGCTGTGCGGCCAATGTGCGGTTTGAGCCGGGGAGCAGGACAGGGCGATCGGCAAATGTCAGCAATCCGCCCGCAGGGGAGATGGAATTCTTCGGTGCGCGCAGATAAAATGGCAGTTGTGGCGTCGAGAGCATCACAATGCCGTCTACCGGGCTGATGCGCTGTTTATTGCCGAAGATGTCGATGAGTGTGATGTCGTCTTTTGCTTCGATGCAGAGTGTATGCACAGCACCGTCTTGCAATGGCCAGAGCACATGGACTTCTTCATTGTTGGTGAAAAAGCGCCAGCCATCGAGTTCCGGATGGAGTTGGGATGCGCCGGCCGGTGTGGTATTTGCGAGTTGGCGAATCAGTTCGTTGTAAGCGACAAATGACGGTTTAGGCTGGTTATCAACTGTGACCAATCCGAAGGAGTCATCGGCATTGCGGTATTTATCCCAGTAGTCCTGCATCATGAACCAGATGTAGAATTCCAGATTCATAGTTTTGGATACGGCGATTTTTTTCACTAATTCGCGCGCTTGATTGTAGAAGAGATGCGGCATGCCTTGATATGAGCGATAGCCGGCTTCGGTATTGGCGATGGGGCGAGGTCCCGCTGCTTTTGGAAGCATCGCAACTGCGGTATTGGTGTCGAGGATATAACGGCGATAGCCAGAATGTGAATGATACAACGCGATGTCGTAATAATCCTTCATGTCGCGATAAACTTTTTCCGCAAATCCTGGCGTGACACTTGGATGATTGACGACCAGGCCGCCAGTGCCGATTTTCAGCGATGGATTCTTTGCCTTCAGGATTGGATAGAGCTGCTTGAGCGCTTCGCAATACATTTCCGTGCGGTAGTAACGTGACAGATTGGGCTCGTTAATCCATTCAAAGTATTGAATCGCCGGGATTGATGCGATGAAATCCGCCAGATGTTCGAAATGCTCCCGGAAACGATCGGCGTCGCAATTGAGCGGAAGGAGAGTCCCGGCAGGTGTGTTCGCGTCGGGACGTGTCCAGGAGGGCATACCGGCGGCAAAATCCAGCAGTAGCGCAGCGCCGGTTGCAACATGCGGTTTCCACATTTCGCGGAAGCCGTCGTAGCCAATCTGTGCGCCGCGTGCGCTTTCAGCGCGGCTACCATGGAATCCCGCACGGATTAAGTCGATGCCGAGCAGGCCCATCCATGATGCATGAAGTGATGCTTCGTATGGCGCGGTATTGATTTCCTGATCCTCAATGCCGAACCACATTGGCTGTGTGTTGAGCCGTCTGCCATTTGGCGTGAAAACGCCGAGCCATCCCAGATATGTCTGCGGTCCTGTACCGGTATTTGCAGTGAGCCGCACGCTGTAGACGCCACGCTCATTGAATGCCCCGAGTTCAAATTTATGCCGGCAGAAAGCGTATGGCGCCAGATCAATCGATGATTCTTTGCAAAACAGCTCTTTGTCCTGACTGTCGTAGATTTGGATGCGAAGTCTTGCGCGGACTTTCTTGTTTTGCGCATTGCGGAAACGGAATGTCATTTCCGCAGGTGTCCCTGGTGCAACCGCAAGAGCTTGATAATCGGGATGAATTGACAGTTGCTGTTCGGGTGCTGATGCATAATCGAGATAAAAGATGTCGTCGATTAAGATATGGCCTGTTCCGGCTTTGGCTGAAATGTAGAAGAGCCGGTCAAATGCGATGGGGAATGCGATTTCCGAATAGTCGTCAAATGTATTTGCGTCGAGATCGATGCGATAATCCTTCCATCCCGTGCTGTCTGAAAGCGGAATCGCTTTGGTGAGATGCTGCCGGTTAAATTTGTCGAGGAAGCGGAAGCGTATTGCGCCGCCATGCCCCTGGCTGTCAGCGGAGAAGAGGATTGCGCGTGGCGTGCGCTTCATCTGATACACGCGGTTTTTATGGAATGCGGCTTCGCCATCCGCTTGAGTGAAAGCAAAACGCAATTCGCCCGCCCAGCCATCGTCACGTTGCGGAGAAGGTACGGAGCCGAGGCTGAAATGAATCGGAGTGGTTGCGCCAGGAACAGTGTGTTTCAGACCATTGCCCAGCCAGCTGGAGATGTCCGCGAAATCATCGATCAATACACGCGAAGTCTGATGTGCTGCGTCCGGCGTGCGGAATGGATCCATGACACTGCCTTTGCGATTCCATGGCGCAAGATCGTCAGGCCCGCCAAGCACTTCGGCGGTCTTCCAGCCCGAATCGTCAAACTTGACGTCAGTCCAGCCTGTGCTTGCTTCCATGCCCGACAGGACATTTCCGCTGCTGGAGAGTTTCTGAATCGCGCCGCTTTCCAGCAGGATGTCTCCGGAGACGATGAGGCCGGCGATGCCGATATGGTTTTGCACTTGCACAGCAAGGACATTCTTCCCGGGAGTCAGATACTTCTCAAGATTCCACGTCTTCGGCGGCATGTGGATATTCTTGGCGATGCATCGGCCGTTGATATAGACCGTGCCGATGTCGTCTAATCCGATTGTAATCGGCGCGCTTTTCGCTTTCTCCTTCAGATCAAAAGGCATGCGGAAGAAGCACGTCGTCTTCGGCTGTGCTTCCTTTTCATGCCAGCGCCATTGCGGCACATCGGCTGAAACAACGGAAAGAATTGCTAAACAAAGATATAGAGGGGCCAAAAATCTCATGGTCTTATAACCTTACAATGCTTTATACTTGTCGTGAAGCGTAATGTTCTGTTTTGGTTGTTTTAATCGATTGAAAAATTTTGGATAAATCGCTCAAAATCAGCGTTTCAATCGATTCAAAATAAATTATAAGAAAATCCCGAGTTTTTTCAAGAGCGGCAAGCAAAAAAATAGTGGCTGAATAGGAGCGCAAAAATACAAGAAATTCAACCAAAGGATTGGAATTTCTCAAAAGTTGTGTTAGATTGTGGTTGGTGACATGCTAATCTTCCTTGTTAGTGTTCTTTCTTCATATATCATTGGAGTAGTTGCTCTTCATATATTGCACAGCAGGAGGATTGGCATGTCATTTTTTTACGTTTTTGCAAGCCAAACCTACATATATTCAGGTTTGACTAAACACAAATAGGGGCTCGACGGATGTCATCACATTTTATGCGCATTCAGCATTGGCTGGCGGTTGCAGTATGCATATTGG
>CAVGNO010000164.1:0-1722 GCA_963630475.1 Blautia faecis
TACATCCGTTTACATCCGTTTACATCCGTTTACATCCGTTTACATCCGTTTACAATCGCAGGAATAACGATAGCTGCGAGCATTGCGGGGAACGTTGCGCCGAATGGGCAATTGTATTTCAGACAGACGTGATATGCGGCAAAGCCCACGAGCCATCCGATGCAATTGACGATATGGCGTCCGCGATATTGTTTACGATTGCAGAAGTAATCGAAAATCTGCACAATTGCCATCGGCGCAAAGACTGAAGCGATGAAATAAAGGAAATCCATCAGTCGATCCATGATGCCGAAGATGGCCAGGATAATTCCCAGTGCAGTGACGCCGATGGAAAACCACTTCGGATTGAGTTTTCCGCAGATCGTCGTTGCGCTCTCGCCAGCCGACCACGCATCCAGAAATGTCGTAGTAACAGTCGAGAGGATGACGACTGCCAGTGCAATGCCGAAGAGTCCGAAGCCGGCAAAAATTGCCGTCGTATTCTCTGCTCCGAGGAATAGCGTTGCGCACAAACCAATCATATACATCCATGTCGAACCGATAGTATAGACGATTGCGGAGACTGCGGATGCTTTAATCGGTTTTTCTGCGCCCTTGACATAATCACCCGCCAGCGGGAGCCATGACAGCGGCATGCAAGCTGACAATTCGAATGCGGCCCAGAAGGAGAATTGTCCATCTTCAGCGGGTGTATAGCCAGCGCCATTGACGCATTGGAAAATCATCTTGACTGTCAGAACCACGACGAGCAGGAAGAGTAGCGCGACTGCGGCTGAATTAAGCCGCACGGCATCGCCTGCGCCGCAATATAGCCAGATTGCGACCATCACGCCGATGACACAGCACAATGCACTGACCGGAATGGTTGAGACGAGAGCATTTGCGGCGGCGGCGCCCTGCGCAATCATCACCGCAGTCCAGCCAATCAATTGGAGGATATTCGCGCTGGCAAAGAATCGAGCGCCGTTATTGCCATAGTGCGCGCGTTGTGCAGTCATCGCATTGACTTGCTGTTTTGCGCTGATTGTCGCGCACAGGAAAAAGAGGACACCGCCGGCAATATGCCCGGCAAGAATCGCAAAAATTGTCAGCCACAAAGACTTATGGTCATTACCGACAAAGCTATGCAGTAGCGAACCGGTTTCAATTTCGGCCACAGAGACCGCTGCGCCAAACCAAAGAAGCGCATTCGACAATACAGAATTCTTCTTCATTTTATTTTCCCTCCGGCGGAATTACCCGCATCAGGTTCCATGGGACTCTCTCAGCACCGGCTGCACTCACAGCCGCAGCACCCCATTAGGATTGTAACTGCACGTAACATAATACATCCCAAACAGACGATAGTTGCGCGAGATATTGAATGGAACAATCAAACAAATCCATGGTCATATTTGCTACGTGTAGAAATTAATCCACAATATTTATGGAGCATACGGCAAAATGGCTATTGATGTAAAACAAATTGGCGAGCGTGTTGCTCAACAAAGTGCGGCATTACAGACAATCCGGCAAGCCATCGGGCAAGTGATTGTCGGGCAGAATGCATTGATTGACCGACTGTTGATTGCGTTGATGACCAACTCGCATGTATTGCTCGAAGGCGTGCCGGGATTGGCGAAGACGCTGACAGTCACGACGCTTGCCCAAGCGATTCAAGCATCTTTTCACCGCATTCAATTCACGCCGGATCTACTGCCGGCCGATGTGATCGGGACGCTC
>CAVGNO010000164.1:1826-4486 GCA_963630475.1 Blautia faecis
CCCGAGCCATTCATGGTTCTGGCGACTCAAAACCCGGTTGAGCAAGAAGGAACATATCCTCTGCCGGAAGCGCAAGTCGACCGTTTCCTCTTCAAAGTCAAAATCGACTATCCCAGCACTGCGGATGAGTTGCAGATTCTGCGGCGTCACTCCTCCTCGCAGCAGCATACTGATGTGAAGCCAGTTCTCACGTGCGAAGACATCGCACGCATCCGCGCACTCGCCGACGAAATATTTGTCGATGGCAAGATAGAAGAGTACATCGTCAGCTTGGTCGATTGCACGCGCAATCCTGCAAAATATCACTTGGAGGAGCTCGCGCCAATGATTCGCTATGGCGCGTCGCCGCGTGCGACAATCGGATTGGTCATGGCTGCACGTGCTCAAGCGCTGCTGGAAGGCCGCGGCTACACCACGCCGCAGGATGTCAAATCCGTCGCATACGACGTCTTGCGTCATCGTATCACGCTCACTTACGAGGCGGAAGCCGAAGAGCTCTCCACCGAGACTATCATCCGGCGCGTATTGGAGACAATTCCGGTTCCGTAGTGCGTTATGCTCTCAAAAGACTTACTCAAGAAGATTCACCGGCTGGAGATTCGCACTGCGAAAGCAGTCAATGAAGCGATGGCCGGTGACTACAAGTCCGCATTCCGCGGTTCCGGCATGGAATTCGATGAAGTGCGCGAATACCAGCCAGGCGATGACGTGCGCACAATCGACTGGAATGTCACTGCACGGCAAGGCCGGCCATTTATCAAACGCTTCCATGAAGAGCGCGAGCTGACCGTCTTTTTCGTCGTCGATTGTTCGGCATCCGGGCACTTTGGGCGTAGCGACAACACTAAAAACGACCTCGCGGCCGAATTATGCGCGACGCTGGCATTCTCTGCAGTGAAAAGCAATGACAAAGTCGGGTTGCTGCTTTTTACTGACCGCATTGAGCGTTTCATTCCGCCGGCGAAGGGCGTCAATCACGCAATGCGCATTGTCACCGAAGTACTCACTGCCAAGCCGGAAGGCCGCGGCACAGACATCGCGGGTGCATTGGAACACCTCGGCCATGCGTTGCATAAGCGCGCAGTCGTCTTCCTCATCTCCGATTTCATCTGCATCGCAAATTATCAGAAAGTGCTCACGACTGTTGCACGCCGCCATGATCTGATTGCATTGAAAATCGAGGATCCGCAGGAGAGTGAATTGCCGCAAATCGGCATCGCCGCGATGACGGATGCCGAAACCGGCGAAATCATCGAAGTCGATACAGCGGACAAGCGTGTGCGCAAAATCTATCACGAGACCTATCTTGCACGGCAGAATCTGCGCGACACGCTCATCAGCCATGCGGGCGTCGAATCGCTGACACTACGCACTGGTGAGGACTATCTGCCGACAATTGCGGCATTCCTACGGCATCGCCGTATTCACTGAAGTCACTTATGAGAAGATTTCATCTCATCTTATGTCTCGCATTAGCGATGACGCTTACTGCGGCGCTTTTGTCATCTTGCTCGCGCCAGAAAGAGGAAGCAGCTACGCAGCAAGCGACAAGCAAGCTCTTGTGCGAAGCGCCGCAGCGCGGCGATTATATACTGCAACTCTATTGCACGCCAGCCGAGCCTAGCATCACGGATGAAATCATCCTCGAGTACGTCTGCATATACCCAACGGATGCCACTGCGACGCCCGCGGCATTTGATAAGAGCCATCTCCAGTCACTCGAATTACTGCGTCAGGAGAATACCGCGACGAGTGTCCTTGCGGATGGCAAATATCGTACTAGCTGGCGACTCATCCTCGAACCGCAATTGCTCGACACCGACAAGAAATATCTCATTCCGCAACAAATCGTCGCATTCAAACTCGCCAATGGCGAAGAGATGACGATGAGTACAGATGAATGCGAATTGCAGATACCGCAGCCGAGCGCAGAAGAATTGTCCGCACTGCAAATCAATGACGCACTGCCGCGTGTCACCGAGTTGCGCACACCATGGGAACGCGTCCGCATGCCGCTCTGCATTGCACTGATAGCAATTGTCATTCTATGTGTACTGTTTGTCCTCTTCCGCGTATACCGCAACCGTAGCTCGCTTGAAACAGTCGTCACACTCACGCCATACGAGCGCGCAATTCGCGATCTCGACGCGCTTTTGCAAAAGCAGCTGCCACGCAATGGCGAATATAAAGCATACTACACTGGCGTCTCGGCAATTCTGCGCCAATATATCGAAGCGCGTTTCGCTCTCCATGCGCCAAAATTGACCACCGAGGAATTTTTACGCGAGCTGGCATCACGCGCGACAGTCCAGCTGCGTAGCAACCGCGCGCGCCTCCAGGAATTCCTCACTGCATGTGATTTGGTTAAATTTGCTGAGCAGATCCCCAGCGACGACCAATCTGCGCATTTAGCGGACAGCTGCCGGGAATTCCTCGATGCAACACGCCCCCAGGATGAGTCTAATGGGGAGAATAAAGCCGATGTTTAGATTCGAATCACCTTACGCATTACTCCTGCTGATACTGCCACTGCTCTGCATTGCGCGGCATCATTGGCGCAAAAAACGCAATGGCATCACTGCCATCCCCGTGCCGTCAGTGCAGATTCTGCGCGGCATGCCGCGGTCGTTGCGCCAGCGCTTCCAGTGGCTTCCGAGCGC
>CAVGNO010000165.1:0-1448 GCA_963630475.1 Blautia faecis
CGGCCAATATGATCAGCGGCTACGACAACTCCAGAACTGGCAAGCCAACGACATCCCGGAGAAATGGCTTGAGATGCCGCCGATGGCACATCAATGCATCGCTCATATCACCAATGCGTATAATATCTGCGCCGATCAGCCAGAACTCCAGGAAGCGCTGCTCTCCCGTATCTCCGCTATCACCACCGCATTCATGAAACGATATCTCGCGGAATGTTGATGCCGGTATGTTTTACCCCGCACCGCGGAATGTTAATGCATGGCGGCCATGCATTCATATCCATCCCAGGGGCAATTTCGCGCACGGCAACGCCAAGTATCAATATTTAGTGCAGCCGCGACACCTAGCTCGGCCTCGAATGTGCCCTCCGGCGGCTTGATACCGAGGATAGCGGCAGGGCCGCTCGTAAAACGCGCCAGCAGCTGCTCCAGCGTCATCAACCCGCCTGCGACTAGCAGTGTATACGCGACAGGGAATGCGGCTTCCAAGCCGACAATGCCATTCGGCGCCTGCTCAAATGGCAACGTTTTCTCTTCGGCTGCATGCGGCGCATGGTCAGTCGCAATTGCTCCCAATACGCCAGAGACAACGCCTGCTATCAGCGCTTGCCGATCCGCTTCCTCGCGCAATGGCGGCGCCATCTTGGCATTCGTCCCCCAGCGCTCGACTGCTGATGCGTTGAATGCAAGATGATGCGGCGTCGCTTCCCCGGAGACCGGCAATCCGTCACGCTGTGCATCCGCAAGTAGCCCAACGCATTCACGCGCCGAGAGATGCTGCAGATGGAAACGCGCGCCCGTCTCGCGCGACAGCTCCAAATCGCGCTCCGCAAGTGCGATTTCACCCCGGCGCGTACATGGCAAGTCCTCGCAGTGGTCGATCAGCAACAGCCCGGCTTCGGCAGCGCGATATGCGACTTCACGCATCACGCCATAATCCTGCGGCGTCGTGCCGTCATCGGAGAGCGCGATTACGCCTGCGGCTTTGAGTGCCGCGGCATCGACCGGCTCGCGTCCCGCGCGTTCCAGTGTCATTGCGGCAGTCTGAATTACCGGCAATGCCGCTTTGCATGCTAAATGCTCCTGGACTTCCAAGTAGCGTTCCGGCCGATCGATTGCCGGCGTCGTATTCGGCATCGCGACAATGAGCCCGAAGCCGCCCGCCAATGCCGACTGCGTTTCACTCGCAATATCGCCTTTGTGAGTCTGTCCCGGCTCTCTCAAGTGGACATGGAGGTCAATTAGACGCGGTAACTGCATATATTAAAAATCCAATTGCGGTAAGTTATTCTCAATATGGCGGTCGGTGCGAATCTGCTTCCAGACTTTCTGCCAGAATTGATCGAGATCCGCATGCCCTAAATGCGAATGACGGCTATAGCCATTGCGGAATGCCTCAATCCGCGTGCGCCACGCAGTGTTGTCCGCACGCGCAATCTTGCCTGTGC
>CAVGNO010000165.1:1458-4485 GCA_963630475.1 Blautia faecis
TGGCAATGAATTGCGCGACATTGTGAATCCGCAGTCGCAAAGGCACTGAGCCATGATACTTCTTCACTGCGTCGCAATCGACAATGCATACTTGCGACGGGCATTCATCATGCGCATTTTCGTTGAGCACAAAATTAGTCGTCTTGGTATCCGCATGATAGATTCCGGCTGTATGCATACGCGCGAGAATTTTTCCGCACTCCGCATACAGCTTCAATGCGTCTGAACGCAACGCATAGTCAGTACCATAGAAATTGCCCGCGCCGCAATCGAAGAAGATCAAGTAGCCACTGCCGCTCTTTTCATCACGGTAGCTCCCCCAGCAATAGGGCGTCATCCCGCGCAATAACCGCGTGCCATTGAGTGTCCGCTTCATCTGATCACGCAAATGCCACCACGGACGCCGCTTGAATTCCTTGATGATGAACTCGCCCTGCGGCAATTTGAGCCGCGTGACCGCGCGCTTGCCATCATTCTTCAATACGCACGCGCCGCCCGCAACAACCGCGGCGTTATGCGCCGCAACCACCGACTCAATGAATTCTGGCGTGAAGATAGCGCGCCGACACGGCGAAGTGTGCGGGATATTCTCCAAGCAGTCCAGCAACACATCGCAACGCCGCAACATCTTGCTCGTCATCGCAAAATGCGCAACCGATTGACGAATCACCGAAAGACTCGGCAACGAGAATGCCAGCGCATCCTGCAATGTCTCGCTGTGAAATGGTGACGGAATCACCGGACAGCCCGCGCGTTGCGCATACGTGCTGTAGCCGCATTCGGCAGTGCAAATCACCGGTACGCCATGCAGCAGTGCTTCAACAATGCACTCGCCAGTATTAGCATTGCGTGCAGGGAAAAGCAACAGATCCGCTGCAGTCAGCATTTCGTGCATGCTGTAGTTCTTGCCGACATATACCGCGCACTTCTTCGGCACGCACAGTTCGCGCGCCATATCATTAAGCGCACTCTGGCTTGCACCCGGAGCAACGTCACCCACAAACAACGTCGTGCGCGCCAGAAGCGTCTCCGGCATCACCGACAATGCCGCCATTGCGCGATCGACGCCATGCTCATACCAATCCGTCGCATGCAGATAAATCATCATGTCCCCCGGCGCATTCACGCCGAGCGCAACACGCATCTTCGTGCGCAGCTCGTCATTGCGCACATCCTGCCGCAAATGCTCGAACAGCTTCTCGTCAAGCTGTGGCGGCAACACCGTCAAGCGATGCGATGAAATATCGCGTTCACGGATATAGTAAAATTCCTGATTCTGCGACAGACAGCATACATGGGTGATTGACGGCGGCCGTAGCGTCTCGTCCTCCAAATGCACAAAGAAACGATGCTTCGCAGTCAGCTGATGCAGCCACTCCAGACGGCCATGCCGCAATGTCGCGCAATTGGGATATGCAATGCTGATCGTCCCGCCCGGCATCATCGCAAATGCAACCGACGCTTCATAATCGCTCTTCTGCGCTTCAAGCTGATAACGCCGCACAAACTGCTGTAGCCGCGCTAATTCAAAACGCGATCTGCCGCCGCAACCTATCAAGCGGACGCCGGCAGGAAAAACCACCGTGCGGTCACATTCTGATACATCGTATGTCAAAACAACAATCTTGTGACCATGCGCGACCGCGGCATCGCACAATGCCAGCAAATCCCGCGTCGCATCATCCTCCGCCGGATTCTTAATTTGATAAATTGCAAATAGATAATTCATTGCCACATTGCATGTCCGTCACGCATACATAATATATCCTAAATATACATTCATCGGGCATACCGTCCTGATAGTCCGGACGATACACCCGATTAGTATGAAGATTAGGATTTATCGGCGACGGGCATTGATGGCGTCATTTTCGCGCTTCGCCATCAGGAAGAACGGGCACTTCGTCGGAATGTCACAGCAGCAACGGAATGCCATATTCAAGTCGACATACTTGTATGGCATGCTACGGCCGTCACGCGCCGCGACTTTTGCAGCAAAAGACTTGATTGCACCACAGTCACCCGCAATGCCGTCGTATTCCGGCAGCAAATTGCCATCCGGACCAGTCTGCGTCGTCATGATGCGCTTCCACCCGAACGCCGGCTGGAACTTGCATTTCACATGATTGCGCAATTCAGCGACCAGCTCGGTGTTATTGAGCCCCGCTGCCCATTCCGGAACTGGCACCGGCCGCCCCTCATCATAGACATTCTTATTCTTTTTTGGAACCGGAGTCGCACTGGCAGTTGCAGTATTCGACTTCATATAGCCTGTTCCACGGCCGTCGTTGCGTACAGTTGTCGATTCTGGCTTGTGCTTGAACATCGCCAGAAGATTCGAGAAAAAAGACATATTGGTAAAACTCCTTCAGAAGCAATAAGCGCCTGAAGACATCCCGCACGACTATCGCTGGAAACACCACCGGCCATACGAAAATGACTTCAGGATTATTATGTTAATATGCATTCCCGAAAACGCGCAAAATAATACATTTGTCTTTTTCAGAAATAGCAAATCAGCATTTTGATGACTGCTAAATATAACCCCGATGACCGATTTTGAGAAATGATCATGTCAAAAAAATGACCAGATTGCGCAAAAAAATACTATTCTCACCCCTATACGCGCTAGTTTTTGCAATTTTACTCGCGTGTGCAGCGAAAAACGCATGCGCAAACGCAACACAGCTCCAAATCGCACAGTACATCGGCGGCGGCGAAATGGCGACACGCCAGAATTATCCCAATGCACTCTCGGGGGTGATCGCCGCAGCAATCAAATGCACCGGCACTGCACTGCATGCCGATCCGCTCATGCTCACATCTTTTACCGACCCGCGCCTCGCGCAGTGCCCATTGCTCTATATCAACTGGGATGACCGCACCGACTGGGATCAGCTCGATCTGAACGAAATCACTGCACTGCGGCAATATCTCAATAATGGCGGCTTCGTCTTCATCGACGCCGGTATCGCGGCATCATTCCTGCGGCAGAGCTTCTCCATGCAACAGCAACATCACAGCTTC
>CAVGNO010000166.1:0-3161 GCA_963630475.1 Blautia faecis
GTATAATCTGCGCGGAAGTCTGCTTTTTGAAGAGCTCTGCGCACAGCTCGATGTGCCATTCAAGCGCAATGGCTCCCTCAATGTCGCGTACGCAGAAGACGAAGTGCCGAAACTGCATTCGCTTTTCCGCGACGGGCTACTCAATGGCGTGACGGGCATGCGCATCATCGGTCATGACGAACTCCTCGAAATGGAGCCGAATCTGAATCCAATCGCACGCGCTGCGCTGCTTGCGCCGACTTGCGCAATCACATGCCCATTCGAATTCACAGTCGCACTGGCGGAAAATGCCGCGGAAAATGGCGTCGATTTTCATCTCGGTACTACGGCGAAACAAGTCAAGCGTTCGAATCGCGGCACTTGGCTGATTGACACCGAAGCCGGCGAGGAATACGAAGCGGTAATTGTCGTCAATGCAGCCGGACTCTACTCGGATGTCTTCAACAACCAAGTGTCCGCACGAAAATTGCAAGTCGAGCCGCGCAAAGGCCAGTACTGGACAGTCGATCGTAAATTTGCCGGCGCATTCACACACACGATGTTCAAAGTGCCGGGCGCAATGGGCAAAGGCATCCTGGTTTCACCGACAGTCGATGGCACAATCATCCTCGGCCCCACCGCTGAACCGCAGAAATCCAAAGAGGACACGAGTACGACATCCGAAGGACTGGAGCAAGTGACGCGTGAAGCGCATTTGACTTGGCCGTCTCTGCCCGAAAGCGCGTATATCACCAATTTTGCGGGATTGCGCGCGCATCTTGCCGAACACGAATTCATCCTCGGCGAACCCGCAGACGCATACAACTTCTTCAATGCAGCAGGAATTGAATCGCCGGGATTGACCGCATCACCCGCAATCGGTCTGGAACTGGCCGTGCGCATCGCAACTCGACTGGATGCAAAACTGCGCACTGATTTCAACCCATGCCGTCGTAAAGTCGAGCGCTTCCGCGATATGACACGCGAAGAACAGCTAGCCGCAATTGCACGCAATCCCCAATATCGCAATGTCATCTGCCGCTGCGAAAATGTCACTGAAGCGGAAATACGCGACAGCATCCACCGGACAATCGGCGCGCGGACTATCGATGGCGTCAAACGCCGCACGCGCGCAGGAATGGGGCGGTGCCAGGGCGCGGCATGCCAAGCGAAGGTAATCGCAATTATCGCCGATGAACTCGGTATCGCACCGGAAGCAGTGCTCAAAAGCGGCCTGAATGCGCAATGATATATATCTATAAAATTGCAATTGCGCCGGGAATCAGCTATGAATGCGCAGGCGACCAGTCGCTCGGGCTCCTGCCCGGAAAGCGCGTCGTCGTGCGATGCGAACGCTTCAATGACATCGGCACTGTCGAAGGCGTCGCGCCAACCCTGCCTTGCGATAACCTCGCTGCGCTAGAGGAAGCGCGCGCAAAGCAAAATCGCGGACGGCATCTCGAAGGGCGCCATCTGCCGCAAATCCTGCGCATCGCAAATGCAAATGACATCAATACTGACAAGACCAATGACAAGAGTGCGGAGGAGATTCACTGGCATGCAGTCGAATGCATCAAACGCCGCAAGCTGGACATGAAGCTGATTCGCACGCGCTATTCACTCGACCGCAAAGTCATCTTCTTCCAGTTTTCCGCTGAAGCGCGCGTTGATTTCCGCGATCTGCTCCGCGATCTGGCCGGCTCAATCGATGCGCGCATCGAACTGCGGCAGATCGGCGTGCGCGATGAAGCCGCAATCATCGGCGGCATCGGCCCATGCGGACGATGCTTGTGCTGCTCGCATTTCCTCTCCGCAGTCACTAGCGTCAATGTCAAGACCGCTAAACAACAAGGCCTCTCGCTTAATCCGCAAAATGTCTCCGGATGCTGTGGCCGCTTGCGGTGCTGTCTGCAATTTGAAGCCGGCAGCTATAAAGAAGACAATGCTACAAATGATGCGGTGAATGCAGACCGCTACAGAAAATGCGAAAATTATTGCGGTCGCAATGACCGCAATGACGGCAGCTATCGCAGGAAATATCCGCGTACGCATCACCGGCCGCCGCTTCCGCCCAAACCGCAGAAGCAACCACTTCCGCCCGCATCACAGCCGCCGCAAGACGAGGAATGACAGATGACGCATGACACACCGCTCAATATGATTTCAACTACTCCGGGGCCGTTCGAAATGCGGCTGAAGACACTCCTGCGTTATCTGTGGTGTGTGCTGCTCTTTATCGTGCCATTGCGATGGTGCTACCCCGCAATTTCCATCGAACAAGCGAATATCCCGCTGACACTGCCCGAATGGCTGATTTTCACGATCTGGCCGCAGTTCATGCTCCCAGTTATTGTCGCGACACTGACGCTGTTTACGCTTATCCTCTATCGTAATCAAATCTTCGGGACGCTGTTTTTCGGCAAATTCTTCAATCCGTCATTTATCATCACGCTATTGACGCTCTCGCCGTTGCTCTTTGGCATCGCCGGACTCTTCAACACTACCGAACACCTCTACGCATCAAACTGGTATTGGCATTTTTATACAATCGCGCAAGTCTGCCTCGGTCTCTGGCTTGCCAGCCGCTTTGACCGTAAACTCCTGCCCTGGCTCTTCAATACACTCGCACTCTCCGCATTGCTCTCTGCGCTCGAAGGATGGTATCAGCACTTCGGCGGCCTCGAAGACACACTCCAAATGCAATTGGAAAATGCGCGCGACACTGGCATTGTACTCTCCGAACAAATGATCGAGAAGATGCGCCAGACGCGCTCATTCGGACACTTTATCGACCCCAATGTCTATGCCGCGCACCTGTTGCTGACATGCCCGATTCTGCTCGTCGTGCTCAAGCGCATTGGCGCGCGCTGCACGCCGCCACGCATCTCGCAAATTGTGCTCGTCTCCGCAGGCGTCGTCATCTGCGGCGGCGCACTGCTCTTCAGCGGCAGCCGCGGCGGAATGCTCGGCGCAATGGCCGGCATCGCAATCTTCGCATGGTGTTACTGGGGGGCGCAACTCAAAAAACGCCATCTCATCGCAATTGCGTCGGGATGCGTCATCATCGCACTGGCCGGCGTATTCCTGCTCAATCATTTGTCAAACCGCGGCTTTGAGACCGCATCTGTGCGCTTCGAGTACTACACGACCGCACTCAAAATCTTTGCCGATCATCCCATCTG
>CAVGNO010000166.1:3334-4422 GCA_963630475.1 Blautia faecis
GTCTTCGCACTTGTCGGATTCTTCGCAATCACAAAAATGCCGTCGGAAATCGCCAAACAGCGCGCCGAAAACGCAATGCGCAGTAATAAAAATCATAATATCATTGCAATAAATAAGTTAATCGATGACGCAATCGTCAAAGCGCCGAAAGAGCCATATCCCCACCGCATGAAATACGATTTCGCTATCGCAACTGGCGATTACATCACTGCCCAGCTTGCCGCACAACAATTGACGCATATCCAGCCGCATCGCAGCGCAGATTGGCTACGCCTTGCTCTCACATCTCGCATCTGCAATGCGCAGGAAAAACAAGTCGAGTACGCGCTCGCTCAAGCACAATTGTGGTATCCGACAAATCCCCAGCTGTGGCTTACCAAAGCAATACTCGCCCCCCAAGCCAACCTCTCCACACGACAAATCCAACGCGCGCTCAATCTCAAAGCCACCATCACGTCGCTCAACGACCACCAGCTCCAGATCGCCATCGAACCACAACCGCCCTTCCCCATCGCCGCACTGAATAATGCCAATCTTACCACCCCCGACGGCAAACACATAACCTTTACACGATAATTATATCGTACAATTCATCGACTTATCATTTTTGTGTAATAAGGCAGAAGATATAACGGGAAATTATACAATCCGTCATCGTACTTGAGATTTTGCATCGAGAAGCGGATGGCAAAACGCGGTTGATACTTTTCCCGATACAGCTTTAAGCTGCGCGCACGGACATTCATTCCTGATTTTACTTCTATTGGAATCACATCTGAATCCTGCTGTATTACAAAATCAACTTCGGCAGTATTCCCACTGGTCCAATAAAATATGTTGTTTTGGCCGTATGCAAGCAATTCTTGCAACACAAAGTTCTCTATCAGCCGTCCGCGATATTCTGTGAAAATATCATGATTCAATAGAATCGTTTGCGCATCTATACCGGCAAATCTGCGTAATAATCCGGTATCGGCAAAATAAAGCTTGAAACTCTTGCGATCTTCATACGCCGCCAATGGAATATTCGGTTTCTCGATGCGACCAAGCTTATTGATTAATCCTGCTTCTAGAAGCCAGCGTAAAGC
>CAVGNO010000167.1:0-4106 GCA_963630475.1 Blautia faecis
ATTATAATGCGTTAAATATGCATTGTCAATACAAAGTAATATTTTTAATAAAGGCCGAGGTTTGACCCCGGCCTTATGTGGAATATTTAATGACTTGTCAGTCCGACGCGGTTATTTCCCGGCGCACATCGCTTCGATATCTGCATCAGCAGTCGTGATACCCTTGATGTCGAATGTATCTACGAGGATTTTTGCGACATTCGGCGAGAGGAATGCAGGCAGTGTCGGTCCAAGGCGGATATTCTTGAAGCCCAGCGAGAGCACCGCCAGCAGCACCGCAACCGCTTTCTGTTCATACCATGCGATGTCGAAGGACAGTGGCAGTTGATTTACGTCATCCAAGCCGAATGCTTCCTTGAGCTTAAGTGCGATGACGGCCAGGCTATAGCAGTCGTTGCATTGTCCGGCATCCAATACGCGTGGAATGCCGCCGATATCACCCAGTTCGAGCTTGTTGTAGCGGTATTTTGCGCAGCCGGCAGTGAGGATCACAGTATCTTTCGGCAGTTTCGACGCTACTTCAGTATAGTACTCGCGTGTCTTGTGGCGGCCGTCACATCCGGCCATCACGACAAAGCGCTTAATTGCGCCTGCTTTAACAGCGGCGATGACTTTATCCGCGAGAGCAAGCACTTGCGCATGCGCGAAACCGCCGATAATCTCGCCATCCTCAAGTTGAGTTGGCGGCTGGCATTTCTGCGCCAGCTTGATGATAGCGGAAAAATCCTTTGGTTTGCCATCAACGCGGTCGGCGATATGCGGCACGCCGGGGTAGCCCGCCATGCCGGTGGTGAAGATGCGGTCTTTGTATGCTTCCTGGACTGGTGTGATGCAGTTGGTGGTCATCAGAATTGGGCCATTGAATGACGCGAATTCCTTGTTCTGCAAGTGCCATGCATTGCCGTAGTTGCCGTAGAGATGCGGGTACTTCTTCAGTTCCGGATAGTAGTGCGCGGCCAGCATTTCGCTATGCGTATAGATGTCGATGCCGGCATTTTTGCTCTGCTCCAGCAACTCCTTCATATCGCGCAGATCGTGGCCGGAGACCAGGATGCCAGGGCGAGTGCCGACTCCGATTCTGACTTTCGTGATTTGCGGCTGGCCGTATGCAGATGTATTTGCTTCATCGAGCAATGCCATTGTCTTGACCGCAATGGAGCCGCATTCCAATACCAGCGCAGTCAGCTCATCCGCGCTCTTATCCTGCGCTAATGCCGACAGTGCTTTGAAGACAAATGCGTAGATGGCGTCATCTTCTTTGCCAAGCATTGCCGCGTGATCCGCGTATGCGGCAACGCCCTTCAGACCATAAGTGAGCAGCTCCCGCAATGAGCGCAAATCCTCATTCTCGCAGGACAGTACGCCAAGCGGCGCAACCGCAGTACTGGCACCAATCAGCTCTTTGCAACGCGCAATCTGTTCCGTCAAACGCGCATCGTCAAAATTTGCGTTGGTGATAGTGAGGAAAAGCGACTGCACTGCAAAGAGCCCCAGCTCCTTCGTCGGCTGATGGCTCAATGCCAGACGCTTCAGCTGTTGCAGCAGCTCGTCCATCAACTGCGCGGTCTGCGCTTTCTTGCCGCACATGCCACCCAAGTCGCAACCGGTATTCCGGCATGTCTCTTGACATTGATAACAAAACATATTTCCCATTTGTATCTTCTCCTATTGGTTCAAGTGAAACACTAAATCTGTATGACGCCATCTATGCCGATGACGACGACTTTGAGCGGAAGCTTGACGCCGGCCACCGCCATCGCTTTCTCGACAATTGCGACTGTGCCGCCGCAGCATGGTACTGTCATGCGCGCTATTGTTACCGAGCGGATAGCATGACGCCGAAATATCTCCGCCAGCTTCTCGACATAGCTATCAAGATCACTGTCCAGCTTGGGACAAAAGACTGCGAGAATTTTGCCGGCAAGAAGCTCTTTGTGAAATGAGCCGTATGCATGCGCGACGCAGTCCGCCGAGACAAGTAAATCCGCATTGTCGAAGTATTCGGCCGCCGGATTCAACAGCTTCAATTGCACAGGCCATTGCCCTAACGCAGACGCGCCGCTCGCAAGTGCATCCGGGGATGACGGTCTGGCGTTTTTTGCAAAGCGCATCGCCATCATGCCGGGACAGCCCCCCAGCTTGCTTGAAGCACACTTCGGCATCTCTTCGCCGGGCAGTGCAATGCCGTGCTCGCGCAAATAATCCACCGCAATTGCGTGAAGCTTCTCTTCGCCATGACTCTTCAAGTGCTTCAAGTGCGCAGCAATGGTGTTGCTGCCTTGCTTGACAATGTTCGCCATCACTTGCCGTTCGTCGTATGGCGCTGCTTCACGCTCGACTGTACGGATTGCGCCGACCGGACACTCCCCCAGACACGCGCCCAGACCGTCGCAGAAAAGATCGCTGATCAGGCGTGCTTTGCCATCGATGAGCTGTATCGCACCCTCCGGACAATTCGGAATGCAACGCCCGCAACCATTGCATTTTGCTTCGTCAATCTCAATGATTTTCCTTTTCATTGACTATCACGCTCCTCTTGAACAAAGATTCCAGTGTGTCTAGTAACTCATTCCCCTTCTTCTGCAGATCAAATGCCTCGCAAGTCATTCCCCATTGCTTCACTAACAAACGAATCGGACCCATTACCAGACGAAACAGCGTGTCCAGCGCAATGCCACTTGGCAACTCGCCAGCTTTAATCGCTTCTGTGAAGTGTAATGCCAGCTCACTTTTGTGCTTGTGCATCATCGTCATCAGCTTCGCGGAAAAATCCGGATCCGCCATGAACAACTCCTCCGCAAACATGACACGCGCTAAATCCGGAGTCGCATCGATTTGCTGCAACCGCGCAGAAACAAATGCTCGTACTGCCGAAAAACCCGATAATGCACTGCCGCACTCAAGCGGACACCCCGACTCAAAACGCTCAATCATCGCCGAAACAATCTCCGACTTGCTCCGAAAATGACGATACAACGCCGGCTCGCTAATCCCAATCTGATTGCTCAAATTCTTCAGAGTCAAGTGCTGTATCCCATACACTGCAGTGAGATGCAATGCCGCATCCACAATCTCATTTTGCCGCTTGCTTAATGCCATCAAAATTACCCACCTTTTATGTTAGTTATTAATCACTCGCATAATGTATACGCGTTAGCCGAGTTTGCAAATACGAATCGCCAAATCGTCATAACCAATTGTTGTAGGGCCGAGCCTTGCGCTCGGGCTAATTGTGACAGGCCCTACTCCAATGCCTTTGTGCTGAAATATTTGCGGAGGCTGGACTGGAGTTTCCAGGAGATGTCGGGTGCGGTGCCGGTGAGGCGTGCTTCGAATGCCCATGCAAGTGGCTGCAGCGGCCAGGAGATGAAGCGTACTGCGGAGAGCAGCTCGCTATTGACGACGAAATCGACTTTATTATCGGCTAAGTCGTAGAAGCCGGCGCCATAGAGTGCGATGATAGTGCCATTGGTTGCCAGATTGGCCACTTCGATGCGGCTGCCGCGGAATTCCATATCGGCATTGAGTTTCGAGATCGTGCCGAGTCTGGAGAGCTCATTGGATTTGAAGAGATGGAATGTCCCGGCGGAGAGCAGTTTGCTCAATTTGCTGAACAGCGGGATATGCCACATATCCGCATCACGCAATTCGAGATGACCATATCCATCCAAGAGGAATGGCTGTTTTGCCCAATTGCAGAAGAAGTCAGCGCTGGCATTTAGATTGACGACGCCCTTGTAGACAGGCGCTTTATCAGATGCCGTATCAGCATCGGTATTTTTTGATTTTGGCGTAAGTTTGGCCAATTCGGAGAGCGGGATGCTCTTTGCGTTGATGATGCATTTTCCATTGCTACCATTGAAATTGTATTCACCGGAGGAATAGAGCTGCCCGCCATTCATTTTTGCATCTTTGAGGTTCCATGAAAGCCAGTCGCCGCTGTAGATGAGGTCGCAAGTGACATCAGTGAGCGTGAAATCGCGGTAATCGACACGTGGGGTCACGACTGTCCCTTCGATATTTACGTTTGAGAGTGTGGTATCGAATGAACCCTGGCAGGAGAAATGGCTGTCTTCTGCGAGTGTGAGCTCTTTTATATAGTCGGC
>CAVGNO010000168.1:0-579 GCA_963630475.1 Blautia faecis
CAAAGAGCGTGGCGCGGTTGACTTCACGCTGATGCCTAACGGCCATATCTGTATATTTGATACTAATCCCGGTGGTTCCGGTTACGCAAACCAGTTGATAAATGGCGCTCTGATGAAAAAAGTCATTTCATCGGCACAATCGCTAGTGGAAGAGGCGCTGAATCGGCGAACAATCGATATGCTTCTGGATAAATTTTCAGTGCGATACTTGCGTTATATCGATGTCGAAACTGCCATGAATTGGCTGAATGCTCTCTCTAATCTCTAAGTCTTAATGTTGCGATAGAAGTCATGTTATATCCATTATTGTCATTTCAAGTGCAGTTAGCGGTTGTCGCGATGGCAATCATACTACTGTATGGTTACCGTTATATATTGGGGCGTGCTCCGCTGTATATCACAGTTTGTTTCTATTTTATCTTTGCATTGATGGAAGACACGCCGCGATTGTGTGCGGAGAATGCGTTGAATTTGCATAATTATTCCGGCAATGGTGCATTATGGTTACCATTTTTACTGCTCATGCTGTTGATGTATGCATCCGAGGGCATTGCGGCAGCGCAGCGATTTTTTCTGGAA
>CAVGNO010000168.1:686-4073 GCA_963630475.1 Blautia faecis
CGTCATTATGGATTTCGCTGCTCGGACACTGCTTCCTCAATATCACGCCCGATCAGAGTTATCAGCGCCATGGAAGCAATCCATTCCGCTTCATCACTGAATTTGCGACATTTTTGCCGACGGCATCCCGGATGAATCGATCGCTGAACGAGTGGGCCGAACGCTATAAAGTCGTCGTCGAAAATTCAAGCGAACTCATCTTATTGACGACGCCCGACGGCCAGATTATCAACGCGAACCGCATGGCAGCGAAATGCATCGGCCGCAGAAAATTAAGCGAAACGAACTTTACGCTCGGTCAAGTCATCTTCGACAGCAAGGGCAATCCATGGAATTGGCATGAAGCGATGCCGAGCAATGACGGCGAAAACCTCGGCGCAGTACGCAAAGTCTTCCATTATCACGACCTCGTGTTGAAGAGCAGCGGCAATCATGCGATTGACCTGGATCTCAATGTCTCGCATGCCGCATATAACGGCCGCAATATCGCGATTATCATCGCGCATGACGTGACTGCACAACGCGAAGAGGCACGGCAGCGCGAATCACAGGCCGAGCAGATGGTGCACTCCCAGCGCTTGGAGGCAATTGGACAGCTCGCCGGCGGAATTGCGCACGACTTCAATAACTTGATGCAGTCGATTCAGGCCAGTGTCGATGCATTGCTTTTCAAATATCGTCTCGAAGGGGAGTCGCGTCATCTCATTGCCAATATCGAGGATGGCTGCCGGCGTGCGACGATATTGACAACGCAGTTGCTTGGCTTTGCGCGCAAAGGGAAATTCCATACCGAAGTGATAGATTTGAAGCAGTTGCTTGAGCATATCATGCAGCTCTTCATGCCGGCCGCGAAGGGCATTCACTGCCGATTGCTTTGTGCGCCGATAGAGCTGATGGTCAATTGTGATGAAGTGCAATTAGGGCAAGTGATTCTCAACATGCTTCTCAACAGCCGTGACGCGCTTGAAGGTCGTCCCGAACCGCGCAATATTACGCTGCGCGCAGAGGAAGTGCAGCCAAACAGCGTCGAATGGAAGGAGCGTCCGGATCATCACAAGCTTTCTGCCGATTATCTCTGCATCAAAGTGCGCGATAATGGCTGCGGGATGGATCAGGAAACGCGCGAACGCATGTTCGATCCATTCTTTACAACGAAGCCTGCTGGGCGTGGCACTGGCATGGGCATGGCAATGGCATTCGGTTGCATCGCGAATCATCATGGTTGGATTCATGTGCATTCCGAAGTCGGCAATGGCACTGCAATAACAATTTTCCTGCCCAAAGCGGGCGAAACTCCGGAGAATATGCAGGAGCCGGTTACGACCGATTTTGACGCGATTTCCACACAACATCACGCATAGCCATTATAGTTAGCGAATTGCGAAAACCTGTAATGCGGCATCAACTAAATCTCTTATAAACTATGTCTCTACTAATCAAAAATGCGCGAATAATCACTCCAGGAGTCGATCTGAATAACGCAGCGGTGCTCATCGATAATGGCCGAATCAGCGCGCTGTTTACTGCTGGCGATGCATTGCCGGCAGCTGACGAAGTCTATGATGCGGCCGGAAAGATGCTCCTGCCGGGATTTATTGACATGCATTTCCATGGCGCGATGGGCTATGAGACGACGACTGATGATGTCAAAGCGATGGCGGCAATCGGCGCACAGAAGCTACGCGAGGGCGTTACGAGCTGCTGCCCGACGACGCTGACTTTGCCGGAAGAACGCTTGGCAAGCAGCCTCGCGCATATCGAGGCATACCGCAAAGCGCCATGCGGCGCACAAGTGATTGGTGTGCATCTTGAAGGGCCGTATGTCAATCCCGATTGCCTCGGCGCGCAGAATCCTGCGTATCAGCGCAATCCATCGATTGACGAAATCAAGCGCTTGAATGAAATTTCGCCGGTCAGTCTGATCACATACGCAATTGAATTGCCGGGCGCAGTGCCTTTCACCGAGGAGCTGCTGGCCAATGGCATTATTCCGTCCTGCGGGCATTCCAATGCGGATATGGCGCAGTTTAACGCGGGATACTGCCGTGGCTTGCGGCGTCTCACGCACTTCTGCAATCAGATGACCAAGCTGCATCACCGATCCATCGGCCTGGTCGGCGCCGGATTCTACGAGCCGGATGTCTATATCGAACTCATCTGCGATAAGATCCACCTCTGCGAAGACATGATTCGCTTGATCTTCCGCAATAAGAACCACTCGCATATCATCCTGATTACCGATGCGATGGAAGCGTCTGGGCTGCAACCGGGAAATTACCAGCTCGGCGGCCTCGCAGTCGTCGTCAGCGATGGCGCAGCGCGCTTGGCGTCCAATGGCGCACTGGCGGGTAGCATCCTCAAGATGAATGAAGCACTCAAAAATGTCCATGAAGTGACTGGCATTGCGTTGCATGAATTAGTGCGCACGACATCGCTTAACCAAGCGCAGGAATTGGGCATCACCGATCTGGGACGCATCCAGGCCGGCTTCCGCGCAGATTTGGCATTGCTGGATGACGCATTCAATGTCGCACAAGTCTTCATTGCAGGCCAGAAACGCCTGTAATGTTTCGCAACTCTTCCGTAATAACACACAACCCATTAATCCATAACAACAATGACAGACGCACAAATTACCCAAGTCAAAGAGCTCCTGGAAGCTCTGCGTACCAACCTCCAGAATGACGGCGGCGACCTTGAATTGCAGAAGATTGACGGCAATACCGTTTATCTGAAGCTCCTCGGGCATTGCGGCTGCTGTCCGTATGCGCTGATGACGCTCAAGGATGGCATTGAGCGCGTATTGCGCGAGCAAGTCAGCCAGGACATCGTCGTCGAGCGCGTAGAGTAGCGCAATTTCGGCTGACAACTCATCTCCCCGGCTGGGACGTCTCGTACTCTGCCGGGGCTTTTTTATTTTGTGATAAGGCGATTTGATGTACAACGATGATACAATTTGCGCAGCGGCGACTGCGATTGGCGGTGCGCTTACAGTGATTCGCATCTCCGGCGCTGATGCATTGCGCATTGCCGAAAAGCTTTGGCGTGGTCACAGTGTGCCGGATGAACAAAAGAATCACCGCCGGCTGTTGCTAGGCATGCTCGTGAATGCGGACGGAACAATCCTTGATCCGCAGTGCTTGTTAGTCTACATGCCCGCACCAAACAGCTATACCGGCGAGGATGTCGTCGAGCTCCAATGCCATGGCGGCGTGATGGCATGCCGTATGACATTGGCGGCATTGCAGCAATGCGGTGCGCGTGCTGCGCTGCCCGGCGAATTTACGCGCCGCGCATTCGTCAATGGCAAGATGGATTTGACTCAAGCCGAGGCGGTCGCGGATATTATTGCCGCCGAGAGCAGCGCAGCGCTTGCTAATGCTGGAC
>CAVGNO010000169.1:0-4072 GCA_963630475.1 Blautia faecis
ATCGAAATACAGCTCAGCCGACAGCCACGATTTTATAGCGGTACTGAAGACGGCAGTGGGAACACGTGCCAGCAAAGCCGACAGCATCGAGAAATGGCAGAACTTCTGCAAGGAACACCACCTCAATATTGACGCAGAAGACATCATGGCATTCGTGAAAGAAGCGCGAGACGCCAACCGCCTCGACGCATGGCAAGAGCGCACGAACGCCATCGAAGATTACATCATCGAAACCGACGAGATTTTCCACGGGTTATCGCGCAAGTGTCCTGCCGTAATGAGTACATACATTTTTGTGGGGAAAAGAATGTTTCAGCTTCTCATTGGGCCATTACATTATCCTCCGTCCATGAGCTTGCTTTGACGGAGTTCTATTTCGGCTAATGTAGGAGGTATCATTTTATGAAAAAGCTTACAAGTAGTGTTTATACATTTGAGGATATTGTTAAAGATGATTTTCTTTATGTGGATAAGACGGAATTCATTTGGAAGCTGATCAGCCAGGGAAAAGCGATGTATTTTCTCTCGCGCCCTCGCCGCTTCGGCAAGTCGCTGACAATCTCCACGCTCAAAGCGGTATTCCAGGGTAAGAAGGAGCTGTTCAAGGGCTTGGCCATTTATGACAAGCCGTACGACTGGAAGCAGTATCCTGTGATTCACTTGAGTTTTGGGGACTACGGAGTCGTGTCTGACGCATTCAAAGAACTTCCTGACTATCTGATGAGCAAGATGCAATCGCTAGCCAAAGAGCATTCCGTAACTCTCACAGAACAAACGCCAGGCCTTTGCTTCGCGGAGCTGATCGACAAGCTTGCACGGAATGGGCAAGTGGTGATCCTTATCGACGAATACGACAAGCCGATTCTCAATAACATCTCTGATGCCAACGTGGGTGGGATTCTGAAGTGTCTAAAAGGCTTCTACAGCGTCCTCAAGGATCGCAATGAGCAGGAGCGGTTGCTATTCATAACAGGCGTGAGCAAGTTCAGCCATGTCTCCCTCTTCTCGGAACTGAACAACCTAACGGACATAACACTGAACCAGGACTACGCGGAGATGCTGGGCTTCACGGAAGCGGAAGTCAGGCAATACTTTGCGGACAGAATGCCTGCGGCTGCCAATGCCAATGGCATCAGCGAAGAAGAGTTGATGGGACAGCTCATGCAATGGTACGATGGCTACCGCTTCTCCAAGGCCGACACACATGTCTGCAACCCCGTTTCCATCACCAAGTTCTTTTACAATGCATACGGCTTCTCCAACTACTGGGATGACACCGGCACACCCAGCTTTCTGATTGAGATGATGGGCAAGCGGGGATACGACCATGAAGCTGCATTGAAGGAATGGTATGACGAAGGGATTTTCTCCGCATACGAACTGGACCGAATAGACATCACAGGACTGCTCTGGCAGACCGGCTATCTCACAATCAAAGACATCCGGAAGGGTATAGCAGGCACGCGCTACCGCCTGGATTTCCCTGACCGAGAAGTCAGAGAGACATTCATGAACCGGCTGTTGGAATTCTATGCAGGAGTGGCAAATTGCCCATACGCATGATAGGAGTGAACTTCGATTCCGTCAAAGGACGCATCGATGAGTGGGAAGAAGCGACGCTTTAGACATACGTAGGAAACGCGATTTTTTTGACAAATTGTATTATCATTTGGGCAAAACAGAATCAACTCCACGGATTCGGGTTACACACTTAAGTTCACGGATTCAAAAACAAAAATGGCTAACAATCTTTTTAAGCTACAATCGGACGGGTGCAATGCCGCAGAAGCAGTCTTGAGTGCACTTGGTGCAGATGCTGGCAATGCATCTGTGCTGGATTTCGGCGCTGCACGTAATGGCGACTGCGGCGCACTTGCCGCCGCACTTACGGTGATTGACTCAGAAGATGCGCGCAAGAGTTTGCGCGATGAATTTATCAAATTAACGGGGTCGGCATCCTGTGCATCACTCAAAGGCGTCCATTGCGCACATTGTGTGGAACTTGCGACACGCCTAGCCAGTGCATATCTGTCCACGTCATCCACCACATCAGCGAAAAAGCTTCCGCGGCTTATGCTGATTGGCGATTCTATCCGGATGAATTATCAGTCAATTGTAGAGAAGGAACTCGCAGGAGAATTTGAAGTTGTCGCGCCAGAAGAAAATTGCCGCTTTGCCAAATATGCATTAAATGAACTCGAGCGGTGGTTTGCTGCATGCGGCAAACCGGATATTATCCATTGGAATATCGGACTGTGGGACTCGGCAGTCGTTTGCAAGGAAGACGGAATCTTTACGCAACCGGAGGAATATCTCTACTATATGTCGCGCATTCAGCGTGAGTTGTTCAAACATACCGACAAAGTGATTTTTGCGACAACGACGCCAGTGCTGCCCGGCAGTCTCAATCAGCATCTCGAATACATCGACAGTCTGAACCAAATCATCATTCCATACATGAAGGAACATGGAGTAGTGATAAACGACTTATACACTCTCCTAAAGTCGCACGAGGAGCAGTGGCAATCCACCGATTGCATCCACTTGAATTCCATTGGTTCACAAGCTATCGGCAAAGCAGTGGCTGACGCAGTCCGCAGCTGCTATCACTCGGCATAACGGACAAGCCGCATCCCCCGATGACTCAATGGTTGCATTGCAGCGATTCGCAAGAAAAATCGGTAAGATGTGGTAAATTTTGCCTTTTACCGATTTGATGCACAAAATGCATCTTTAACACTGTGTTTTCGTCAGCTTTTGCATTGCACCATTGATATGAAAATTTCCGACGACATCTTCTATATCGGCGTCAATGACCATGATGTCGATTTGTTTGAAGGGCAATATGTTGTTCCGCACGGCATGTCATACAATTCGTATGTCATCCTTGACGAGCAGATCGCCGTGATGGACACAGTGGATCAGCATTTTGGCGCGCAGTGGTTGAGCAATTTGGCGCACGTATTGGACGGGCGCAAGCCGTCATATCTGGTTGTCCAGCATGTGGAGCCGGATCATTCTGCGAATATCGCGGCATTCATGGATGCGTATCCGGAAGCGAAGATAGTCTCTTCGGCCAAAGCATTCGTGATGATCAAGAATTTCTTTGGCACGGATTATCCCGAACGCCAAGTCGTCGTCGGTGATGGCGCGACATTGAATATCGGCCGTCATACGCTGGCATTTGTCGCAGCGCCGATGGTGCATTGGCCGGAAGTCATTGTGACTTATGACGCACTGGAAAAAACGCTCTTCTCGGCTGACGGCTTCGGCAAATTCGGTGCGTTGGATGTCGAGGAGGAATGGGATTGCGAAGCGCGGCGTTACTATATCGGCATTGTCGGCAAATACGGCGCACCAGTTCAAGCGTTGCTCAAGAAAGCGGCCGGCTTGGCAATCGAGAAGATTTTGCCTTTGCATGGCCCGGTGCTAACCGAAAATCTCGGACACTACATCAATCTCTATAATATCTGGTCATCTTATGGCGTTGAAAGTGAAGGCGTCATGATCGCATACACGTCCGTATACGGCCACACGAAAGCGGCAGTTGAAAAGCTTGCTGAAATGCTGCGTCAGCGCGGATGTCCGAAAGTAGTTGTCTGCGACTTAGCGCGTAGTGACATGGCAGAAAATGTCGAAGACGCATTCCGCTATGGCAATTTGATTATTGCGACAACGACTTACAATGGCGACATCTTCCCGTATGCGCGCGATTTCATCTGGCATTTGACCGAGCGCAATTATCAAAATCGGAAGATTGGCTTGATTGAAAACGGGTCATGGGCACCGATGGCGGCGAAAGTGATGCAGAAGATGTTCGATGGATGCAAAAATCTCACATTTGTTGAGCCAATCGTCACTATCACATCGGCGCTCAACGCAAAAAGCGCAGCGCAGCTGGAAGCGCTTGCGCAGGAATTCACCGCCAAATAATCATTTTTTGAGCAAATAAAGATACCGCCGATACTTGTTATGACGCATCATTGCGGAGTATCGGCTGAAGATAAAAGGAAAAAAAAATTGGCATCTGATGGCAAACAACCGGACGGCGGCAATAGCATATTTGCTGCCG
>CAVGNO010000170.1:0-3111 GCA_963630475.1 Blautia faecis
GTTGCGCACTGTGAGCCAGCGTGTCAATCTCTTTGAGAAAGTCAAGATACCGGAAGCGCAGGACAACATCCGCCGTATCAACATTTACATTGGCGACCAGCAGACGAATTCGGTTGGTCGTTCGAAGATTGCAAAGGCGAAATGCCAGGAGCGTGATGCGGCCGTTTTGGGCGCATGATTTTTCGCAGGAGACAGTACGATGATTGAACAAATGAAGCGCTTGACAATCGTCTGCCTGGCCAGCGAGCAGGAGCATTCTTTGCGGAAGCTGCGGCGTCTGGCCAGCGTGCATGTCACCAATACGGTCCCGCCGTCATCCAGCCAGCTGGATGAATTGAAGCGTCAGCGCGAAGCATTGCAGAGTGCGTTCAACCGCATGGAGCAAAGCAAGCAGGCCGCCGAGGATGCAAGTGGGCAGGGCGATCATAAATTTACAATCAATGAGTCGGAAGAGATTACTCATGCATTGCTGGAAGCAGTTGATGCGGAGCGCAAAGCGGAGGAAGACAGCCGGCGCTTGACGCTTGCGTTGGACAAATTGCGCTTATGGGGGCAATTTGATGCATCGGTGCTGGAGCGTCTGAAGCAGCGTGGCTGGAATGTCCTGCTGTGCCGCACGCAACGCAAAGCGAAGCTTTTGCAGCCGAAGGATGTCGAGTTCATCGATGTCGGCGGTGATCGTCAGCAGCGCTGTTTTATTGCAATTTCGCGCAATGAGTTAAGCAAGAGCACGCTTCCGGCGGAGTCATTTCCATGCGGCATGGACATGCATGCAGTCGAAACGCAATTAGCGGATGCGAAGGAGCGTTCGCGCGCTGCATCCGAAAAAATTGACGAGTGTGCGTTGAAGCGCGAAGCGGTTTTGATGGCGCGGAAGCGCATTGAGGACGCGATTACGTTTGAAGCGACGCGCAGTGGCATGGGCAAAGCCGGGAAGATGCTGACTTATCTTTCTGGATATATCCCAGTGAGCAAGCTGGATGAGCTGCGGCGTGCGGCAAATCGTTACGGCTGGGCAGTGCGCTATGAGGACGTTGCGGATGACGATATGGCGGCGCCGACGAAGCTGTGTCTGCCCAAGCCATTCCGGATGGCGCAGTGCATTCTGGATTTCATCGGTGTCTTGCCGGGCTATCACGAAGTCGATGTGTCGGTCTCGGTGCTTTTCTGGCTGACATTTTTCTGCGGCATGCTGGTTGGCGATGCGGGATACGGGTTGGTCTTCACATTACTGACTGGTGTCGCGCTGTTCAAGAAACGCAAGGAGCCGGGCAGGGGATTGCCATTTGAGGTCTTGCAGCTGCTTTTTGCGATGTCGGCGAGCATCCTCGTCTGGGGGTCTTTGAGCGGCACGTGGTTTGGCTTAGCGGCTGGCGGACTGCCGTGGCTTGCGGATGACGCCAATGGCGATCACATCAAACTCTTCTGCTTCTTCCTGGGCGCGACGCATCTTTCATTTGCGCGGCTGTGGAAGAGTGCGATCTGCGCATCCTGGCGCGATCGGCTCGGCAATATCGGCTGGGCAATCTTTATGTGGGCGAACTTTTTCACCGTCAAAGCGTTGCTTGTCGATAACTCGTTTGCGCACTTTACATTCCCGACTTACCTTTATGCGATCAGTGGCGTGATGATTCTGCTTTTTGCGATTGACTGGAAGTCCTTTGGCGATGTCATCTATTCGCCATTTAACTTCATCAATAGCGTAAGCGATGTGCTGTCGTATATCCGTCTGTATGCAGTCGGCCTCTCCAGTCTCTATATCGCGAAAGCATTCAACGACATGGCGGTATCGATCTGGAGCGCAAACCGCTGGCTGATACCGGTCGGGCTGATCGTGTTGTTATTTGGACACCTCCTCAATATCGCTTTGGCGGCGATGGGCGTCCTCGTACATGGCATTCGTCTTAATACGCTTGAGTTCTCCAGTCATATCGGCATTGACTGGTGCGGGCGCGCGTATACACCTTTCAAATAACCGTCTACCCTCAAAAGGAGCAACATACAATGGATCCAGTAGTATTCCAAAAAGCATTGGTTGGCATCGGCGCATTCGCCGCGTTTGGTCTATCCGCGTGCGGTTCGGCAATTGGCTGCGGTCTGGCCGCATGTTCTGCCGTCGGCAGCTGGAAACGCTGCTATGCGCAAGGCAAAGCCGCGCCATTTCAGCTCACGATTCTTTGCGGCGTCCCGATGTCCCAGACCATCTATGGTTTGATTCTCATGCTGCAAGTGATTGCGATGAATCCGGCGCAATGGCCGGCGGCGCTCTCGATCGGCCTGGTTGGCGGATTGGGCATTGGCATATCTGCGGCATATCAGGGCCGTGCGGCAGCCGGCGCTTGCGATGCATTCTCCGAAACCGGCAAGGGCTTCGTGAACTACTTGCTCGCGCTAGGTGTGGTTGAGACAATCGCAATCTTCGTGATGGTATTCGCAATCATGTTCCTGGGCAGATTGTAATACGCATTTTGGAAATAAAATACCCGGAGCTTGCGCCCCGGGCACAGAACAAGTGGCTAGCGCCGACTAACACGCGGCAAACGCGCACACGGATAAGCGGCTAGCGCCGACTAACACGCGGCAACCGGGCCCCGGACAAGCGGCTAGCGGCGGCTAACACGCGGCAAACCTGTGTAAGCCGCAAGCCGCGCATGTTGAGATGACAACACACTGGTAATCAACGGCCGGGGCAACACCCCCCCGGCCATACAAACGGACACAACAACATCATTCGGAATAGATGGACATCAATTTATTTTTATTAATATTTGGCTTGCTGATTATTGGCTGTATTTTGACGAGCAAGATTTCTTCTCGTTTCAGCATGCCGTGTCTGATGTTTTTCCTGTTGGTCGGCTTGGCATTGCAATGGGTCGGCAATTTGGGGGCGAATGAAGCGGTCAAGACGATCAGTGACGGATTGAGCTGGCAAGCGGCCAATTATTTTGGCACCGTTGCGCTTGCATTCATCCTGTTCAGCGGCGGTTACGATTCGTCGTTGAAGGACATCAAGAAAGTATTAGTATCGGGCACAATTCTTTCGACGATTGGCGTTTTTCTCACGGCGTTGCTGCTAGGCGGTTTTGCGTGGGTGATGATGCACGGGCAGCA
>CAVGNO010000170.1:3121-4058 GCA_963630475.1 Blautia faecis
GCGATAATGGCATGACTGAGCTTATTGCGACATGCCTGTTGTTTGGTGCGATTATTTCCTCCACGGATGCATCTGCGGTTTTCTCGATTTTGCGTTCCAAGAAGATTAGTCTGAAGGGCGATTTGCGGCCTTTGTTGGAATACGAGAGTGGGTCCAACGATCCAATGGCTACATTGCTGACGCTCTTTTTCCTCGGGATGTACGAGGGGCTGAAGACTGGACAGAGTAGCTTGGCGAAATCCATGCTGATGTTTATTCCGGAATTTGCATGGCAGATGGCGGCAGGCGTCGGGCTGGGTATTCTGCTTGCGCGTGGCGCAATCTGGCTCTTCAATCGCATCAAGCTGGATTACGACGGACTCTACCATGTGCTCGGAATGGGCGTCGTGATTACGACTTACGCTATTTGCAGCGCGTTGAAAGCCAATGGCTTTATGGCAGTTTACGTGGCGGGTATCGTCATGGGAAACAGCGAATATGTCTTCAAAAACAGCTTCGGCCGCTATTCAGATGCGCTGGCGTGGCTGATGCAAGTAATTCTCTTTACGATGCTGGGCTTCAAAGCCAATATCGATGTGTTGACCGACCCCAAATTTGCGCTGTGGGGGCTGATTATGGGACTCTTCCTCATGTTTGTCGCGCGACCGATCGCGACATTCCTGTGTCTCTTCAAGAGCAAGTACTCGACTAAAGCCAAAGTGCTGATCAGCTGGGTAGGGCTGCGGGGCGGTGCGCCGATTATGCTGGCGACATTCCCGATGGTCACAAATGTCGAATGGATGGTGCATGATGGTTTCCGCGTGAATGAACTTATGTTCAACATGATCTTCTTCATGGTGCTGCTCTCGGTTGCGTTCCAGAGCTTTACAATTATGCCGCTGGCACGTCTGCTTAAGCTTGATTCGCCATTGAAGGAAGTGCCGACCGCGCCATTGAG
>CAVGNO010000171.1:0-2854 GCA_963630475.1 Blautia faecis
GCCTAGCGTAATGCATCACCTGTATATTATCACGTATGCCGGTTATCCCACGTCATTAGGTTATGTTTATGCCAGACAACAACTCTCAATTTTCCGATGCATCCCGCGCGCTGTCGCATGTTGCAAGCCAGATGCAGTCGCTGCGCGATGCACTCGCCGAAGTCTTTTTTGGCCAGCAGGATGTCATACGACAGATATTAGTCACTTTTCTTGCTAGCGGCCATGCGCTACTCACGGGCATGCCGGGGCTGGGCAAGACCAAGCTGGTACGATCGATTGCACAGCTGCTCGGCCTCGGCTTCCGCCGCATCCAGTTCACGCCGGATCTGATGCCTGCCGACATCCTCGGCGGCGAGATTCTCGACAGCGATGAACAAGGCGCGCGATACTTCCGTTTCCAGCCCGGACCGATCTTCACGAATATTGTGATTGCGGACGAAATCAACCGCACGCCGCCGAAGACGCAAGCAGCGCTGCTCGAAGCAATGGGCGAACGCCAGGTGACGATCGCCGGCACCACGCGGCAACTCCCTGTGCCATTTATCGTATTAGCGACGCGCAACCCCATTGAATCCGAAGGCACTTATCCTCTGCCGGAAGCGCAATTGGACCGATTCCTCCTCAATATTGAGATGGACTACCTCTCCGCAGAAGACGAGATGAATATGGTGGCGGCAACGACCGCGCCGGAGGAGAAGACACTCACGCCGTTATTTGCGGCCGATGAGCTGACTGACGCACAGCGGCTGTGCCGCGAAATTGTCGCGCCGGCCAACATCATCGAATACGCAGTCAAGCTATGCACTGCAACGCGTCCGGGTCATCCGGATTGCGATCCGCAGATCACCGCATTGCTCCAATGGGGCGCGGGATCGCGTGCATCGCAAGCGCTGATTGCAGCGGGCAAAGCCAATGCATTAATCGACGGCCGCGGCAATGTCGCCAAAGCCGATATCGACGCAGTGCTCTTCCCCGTGATGCGCCACCGCATCAGCCTTAATTTCCAAGCGCGCGCAAATGGCTGGACCAACGAAAAAGTCCTGCAGTTGCTCGCGGAGAAGATATAGATTTCACTAACAACAAACACCGTATTCAGTATTTTGCATAATGAAAGGCCTTACTACACAAGAAGCAGAAAACAGCCGCAAGATAAATGGCGCAAATGTATTGACACAGCTGCCGCCGGATCCACTGTGGAAGAAGATCCTCAACGGCTTCCGCGATCCGATGATTATGATTCTGCTAGCCGCGCTGCTCATTCAAGTCGTGCTCTTCTTCATGGGGCAGACCAGCTGGTTTGAGCCATTCGGCATCTTCATCGCAATCATCATCGCAAACGGCGTCTCCGCAATCAGCGAACACAGCCAGCAAAACAAAGCATCCGCACTCAAAGCCGAAGAGGAAGCCAAGGAAATCGCAAAAGTCCTCCGCGATGGCGAATTGCGCGAACTGCATGTCAGCGAAATTGTTGTCGGTGATGTCATCTTCCTCCAATCCGGAGACAAGATTCCTGCCGACGGCGAAATCATCGATGGCGAACTGAAAGTCGATCAAGCGACGCTGAATGGCGAAACCGAGGAAGCGCTCAAACGCCCAGTGCAATCTGGCGAGAGCTACAATACACGCGATCTACTCAATCCAAGTTATGCATACCGCGGCACTGTCGTGTGCGCTGGCGAAGCACATCTGCAAGTCAAAGTCGTCGGGGATAAAACGCTCTTCGGACAGCTCGCATTGGAAGTGCAGGAGACGCCGCGCGCAACGCCGTTGCAAATCAAATTGGCGCGGCTAGCCAAGCTCATCTCCATCTTCGGCTATGTCGGCGCTACTGCAATTATCGCGGGTATCCTGCTGCGCACGATCTTTGTCGGAAACTACCCGGCGGACTTCTACGGCTGGCTGAAGCTCATCATCGATGCAGTCACCGTCGCGGTCACAATCATCGTCTGCGCAGTGCCCGAGGGCTTGCCGATGCTGACATCAATCCTGCTCTCATTGCAGAGCCTTAAGATGGCAAAAGACAATGTCCTCGTCCGCAAAATCAACGGTCTGGAGACCGCAGGCAGCCTCAGCTTGCTCTTCAGCGACAAAACCGGCACTATCACCGAAGGACGCCTCTCCGTGATCGAGCTGGTCACCGGTGATCAACAGCACTTCACTTCGCTCAAAGATGTCGATGCGCCATTGGCATTGGAAATAACGACCGGCATCGGACTGAATAACAGCGCGTCATTAAGCGGCGGGAAAGTCATCGGCGGCAACAGCACCGACCGCGCGCTCATGGCATTTGTCGCTGGTAGCGGCAAAGACGCAAAGATGAACAAGGATGAAGTGCGCGCATTCAACGCATTCGATTCCAGCAAGAAGTACTCCAGCGTCACAATCAGCCACGCGGGGCGCACAATGACATACGTCAAAGGCGCGCCTGAACGGTTGCTAGTGCGTTGCAAACACTATATCGCGCCCGACGGCACGATTCATCATCTCAATGACCAGTCGCCGCTGCTTAACTACCTCGATGCGCAAGCCGCGCGCAGCATGCGCCTTCTGGCCGTCGCATGCTGTGAAGGCGAAGATGCGACAACTGGCGACTTGACGCTCGTCTGCATCCTCTGCATCCGCGACAATGTCCGCAAGGAAGCAGTCGCCGCAATCACTGATGTGCGCAAAGCCGGCATCCAAGTCGTCATGATCACCGGCGACCGCAAGGAGACCGCAGTCGCTATCGCAAAAGACGCGGGATTGCTCGCATCTCCCGAAGATATCGCGATGACGTCGGCGGAATTAGCCGAAAAGAGCGATGACGAGCTCAAAGCGATTATTCCGCATCTGCGTGTGATTGCGCGCGCATTGC
>CAVGNO010000171.1:2864-4010 GCA_963630475.1 Blautia faecis
ATGACTCCCCTGCGCTCAAGAAAGCCGATGTCGGCTTCGCAATGGGCAGCGGCACCGAAGTCGCGAAATCCGCCGGCGACATCACGATTCTCGACGACAATTTCTCATCCATCCGCAAAGCGATTCTCTACGGCCGCACGATGTTCAAGAGCATCCGCAAATTCCTCGTCTTCCAATTGACAGTGAATGTCGCGGCAGTGCTCACGTGCTTCATCGGGCCGCTGTTCGGCGAAACAGTCGTCCTAACAGTCATTCAGCTACTGATGATCAATCTGGCGATGGACAGCTTGGTCGCAATAGCATTCGGAAGCGAGCCGCCGCTGGATGAATACATGAATGAGAAGCCCATTCCGCGTTCCGCGTCAATCATCAACCGCGAGATGGCCATCCAAGTGCTGATCGGCGCAGTGTATATCACTTGCATCTGCATGGCGATTCTCTTCTTCCCACCAGTGCGCAACCTCTTCGGCGATGTCGATGTCACATATCTGAAGTCCGCGCTCTTTGCGACATTCATGATGACGATCACATTCAACGGCTTCAATGCACGCACGAGCCATCTCAATCCATTTGAGGGACTCAAGCGCAATCCGACATTCCTGGGCATCATGGCGCTCATCCTGGTTCTCCAGTACATCTTCGTCACATTCGGCGGCAAAATGCTCAATGTCGAGCCGCTCACACTCAAATCCTGGCTCATCTGCATTGCACTCGCATTTGCCATCATCCCGATTGACGTCATCCGCAAAGCAATCAGCAAGCTGTAACCCCGAATGTCACACATCCTTTCAGTACAGGCATTACGCGAATTTGACCAAGCGATTGATGCAAGCGGCCGCTACACACTCGAACAGCTGATGCGCGAAGCGGGTGAAGCGGTCGCAGACATCGCGCTCCAGAAAGCGCCGTCGCCGCGCCAAGTATACGTACTGACAGGACCGGGCAATAATGGTGGCGATGCACTTGTCGCCGCCGATATACTCTATCGCCACGGCTATTCAATCACACTCGTCATTCCGCAGGGCATTGACGCATTCCGGCCGCTCCCGCAGCGCGTCTTCCAGTCACTGCCCGACGCACTCAAAGCGCAGCCGATATTGAGCATATTGCCAGAGCTGCCGCCACGCCGCGAAAATGCGCCAGTAC
>CAVGNO010000172.1:0-3977 GCA_963630475.1 Blautia faecis
TAAAACGCAATCCCGACAATGCATGACATCGGGATGATGACAATTAACCAATCAACCAAACTCATAGTAGTAGTGCTTAAGATTATTATAATTCCACGCGATATATCCCTGATTGTGCTACGGGGCTACGCCAGAAGCCATTGCCCAGTGACGATGCGTCAATTTGCTTGCCATCGCAGGAGACGGTCGGCTGTTTCGGCGCGAAGAAGATCAACTCCGGTTTTGCGTCGCCTTCGAAAGGATACTCGGGCAATTGCAGATCCACTTCCGCGCTGTCGGTATTTTCGCTCTTCACTAATGCGCGTGCAGTGCCGCAATCAATGAGCTGCAGTTTGTCTGGTGTGGGTGAGACAATTACCGTGGCCTGGCTGCAGCTACCGGTGACGACTTGACGGCGTGTCAAATCGAAAGCAGGGCGCTTTGCGGGAATTTGCAATGTCTGGTTTTCATCCATACAATAGATACCGGGCTTGTCAATTACTGCATCGCGATTGAGGATATGCAATGCGCCTGCATCGCGTGTCGCATTGATTTTAATATTGAAAAATTTCGATGCGAGTTTTTCCAGTCCTGCTTCCGGGATGCCGGAGAGCACGATTAGGTTGTCGCTCGCAAATGCGACGGGCTGCGCGTTGAGACGGATGACCGCGTGGTCATTTGCATTGCGCGATGACGCGATGGATGCGGGATGCCATTTGCCTTGCAATGGGATTGCATTTACTTCGATCGTGCTGTTTTGCGTAGCTTTTGCGCGTGGATAAATCGGCAATGCTGCGGCGAGGCTGTGGCGGAAATCAGCACTTTCGCGATTTTGTCCCGGCTCGGTATAGATGACGTCATTCATTATCACGATGACCTTCTTGTCGGTCGGGATAGCTTTGAGGAATTCATTCCAGTAGCGGTCTGATGCGCCATCCATGAATGCGGCATAAAGCACGATGTTGTCGTATTCCTTTACTTTGTCCTGTTGATCGGCGAGGAAGACGTCCGGTGAAAATGGCGTCAGCTGCGAACCGATTCTCTGTTCTGCATCGCGCATTCCGGTGAGGGGTGATGGCGCTGCAGTGGGGACGAAGAGCGCAATGTCGCGTTTGTCACGCTTGATATCGCGATAGACATTGAGCAGTTCCAGTTGGCCGCGCAGTACTGCCAGTTCTGTGGCCAGATAGTGACAGTCCATGTCGGAGAATGAGCTGCCAGGCGAACCGCCGCCGTAGCAAAACCATACGATGCCGGCCGGTTGAAATTGCAGCTCATGAAAGATCGAGCGCCAGACATTCGATGCAGTATTGGAGATGTGGTTGCCGGACATGAATTCGTTATAGAGTGGTCGCAGGCCATTGCGCAGCGCTTGAGAATAGATGTAGCTGCCGCGGAATTCCGTAATCTCCGGGCTGTAGCGGTTGTCGGATTTGCCCATGACGACGCGCTTTTGCGGCGCAGAATCCAGCACATAGCCGATTTGGGAATCCGCATACCACTCATGCAACGAGATTGCGTTGCCGCTTGTATGAATCATCGGATTGACCAGAATCGCTTTGACATTGTTGTTCATAGTGTCCGGCGTCAATGAGCGCATGCTGATTTCGTATTTGCATTGATCGCCGTGATTCAGCGCGACTTCGTATGCGCCGCTGAAATTGCCGTTCAGACGTTGGCTGAAGACCTCCGTGGATTTGCCATCTGCATCAATGCGGTGAATCGCAAAGAGCAACTCTGCTTTGACAGTGAAGCTTGTCTTGAGCTCAAATGACAATTTCTCCGCTTGTGGAAATGGTCCGAAGATGCCGTAGCAGCGACCGGAGCTTTGCCAGAATGGCGGGCGCAACTCGAATGCATTGCGGTAAGTCTTCTCGCTTGTATAGAGGCGTGATGGCTGAAAACGCATCTGCGTTGCGGACGGATCCAGTGCGTTTGAGCTGGTCGTGTAGTATGTGACCGCAGTCGCATATTCCGGCAAGCGCAACTGGCGCAGGCTTTGTCCAAATGTCGCTTCATATTGTGGCGAGAGCAATCTTGACGTGATTACGCACCCGGAAGCCGTATACGCGCTGTCGATATATTTAATATCTTCGTAGAGAATATGTTCTTTGAATAATGTGAAAAGGAATTTATAGTCTTTGCCACTCTTCTTGACTGCGTGTGACAGCGTTCCCCAGTCGGGTGTGCTGAAGCCAAAATCTTTTGCAAATGTGATGCCATCGCCATTAGTGTCGGCATCCGGTGTGTCATCGCCATATAAAGCGTGCAGCCACTCGCCGAACTGCTTTGCGCCGCCAGCGGATGTAATCAGATTCTCGATTTCATCCTTCTTGTGGCCAGTATAGTAGTAATCCGGCGAGAAATGCGGTTCGCTGCCGCTGGTCGAGCCTAGGCGAAACGCATACTTCGGCGCAGTCTCGCCAATGATTTCGCCATTACGCTTGATTTTTGCGATGCGCTCTTTGTCGTATGCATTGACTGGTATCGGGTTGTGGTAAATCGAAACCCACGGAATGCCCGCAAGCTCGCAGAGACGGTCGCCCATCTCCTTGGCGTCATGCGTGATATAATCAAAGACGTCCTTGAGGCAATTGAGCCGCTTGCGCGCATTCTCGGCAAAGTATACATGCGCGCCGATCATCGGACGGCGTGAATCACGCGCGCTGTAGACATTGACTCCCTTCTGCCGCCCCGAAAGATGCGGCGTCATGAGGATTGACGCTTCGGGGCGTTTTTTCTTCAGTTCGAGCTCCATCAGCTTGCTTTCCGGCAAAATCGCACTGCGCTTGCGCAAAAATGGCAGGATTTTTCCGTCTTTGCGCATGATGTGCGGATTTTCCAGCGCAATTGAGTCGGCGAATGTATTGTTGTTGGAATCGACGACAATGAACACTTGGAGCAGTTTGCCATAGATGGGCGTCAAGTTCAGCGCACATTCGTATGCGCCGCCCTTCGCCGGAATGACGCAACGGCCAAGCAATTGCACTTTTTCGCCCATGTCTGCGTATACTGCAATGCCAACGCCATCGCCGCCATCGCTTTGCTTGATCAATCGCATGTACAGCTGCGTGCCCTCCGATGCTTTGCGGACATCCGCAGTGTATTCAAGCGCAAGCCGTCCCGCTTCCTTCTTCCATGGCTCATGCAAGCGTGCATAGCCACTGCCGGAGGGCTCGGCGAGCGCGCCAGTCGCTGCTTCCCATCCCGACAATACGCGCTGGGATTCACGCAATTCGCTTGCGGAGAAGATCTCCAGTGGCGTGAAACGCGACGATGCTTCCGGAGAAAATTCGAGCGTCGTCGCCGGAGCCGCAGCTGCCGGCGTTTCTTCGCCACGGATTGGTGCGCATGCCAGAAGCGATAAGCAACTAGCCAACCATAAAATACGTCCAGTCTTCATTAACATTAGAGTCTATCCTTCCAGTGTGTACGGTAGTCGTTGAAAATACTCTCTCCATACGATTGAGCAGCCGCATGGCCATCCAGAAATACAACATTCTTCATATTGCTATGACGGAATGTCACATTGTCATTATTATACGTGGTGTAGTAATTCCAGTCGCCGATTGGCGCAGTTGCTTCCGAATCGCCATCTTTGTATTTGAGCAGTCCGCATTTGCTCTTATCATTGCTACCATCCATATAACCGTAAATCTCGGATGGCTGTTGAAAATAAGTGATGCGACCATTGACCGCTGATTCATACATCCATTTATTCATGATATACTGACGCATCTTCGCCGAGAGATGCGAGCTACCGCAACGATAGACCGAGTAGTTCTTATGATACTCCCAAAGCAGGCTGTCCCAAGTGAGCTTTGAAGTTTGTTTGGCTGGTTTTGCGGGGAAGTATCCGGCGTTGTCATCGCTGTACATCATGAATGCGAGGCCGATCTGGCGCATATTGCCCATGCATTTGATCGCTTGCGCTTTCTCACGTGCTTTCTGCAATGCCGGTAATAGCATTGACGCCAATATCGCAATTATTGCGATTA
>CAVGNO010000173.1:0-3955 GCA_963630475.1 Blautia faecis
ACGCAACGCAGTATCAGCTGATATAGCCCGTGTGCCACGAACTATCGCGTTGATACGCGGTGCAGGAACATGGATGTCAAGCGCAAGCTTATTCTGACTTATTCCCATCGGCTTGAGAAATTCCTCCGAAAGAATTTCTCCTGGATGAATTAAATTGTTTGTGCGCATCATAAAACGTTCTCCTTCTTTTGCTGTAAATTTACATAATAGAATTAATGTCAGTGATAATCAACTATTTCGACATCATGGACATTTCCGTTACGCCATGTAAAGCAGATACGCCATTGATTGTTAATGCGGATGCTATACTGACCTTTTCTCTTGCCTTGCAATGCCTCAAAGTGATTGCTGGGAGGAACTCGCAATGTCTCTAGTTCAGTAATTGCGTCGAGCATATCAAGTTTACGTAGCGCAATGCGCTCAATTGAATGGAATTTGATGCTGAAACCCGTTGTACATAAACGATATGTCTCCTTACACTTAAAACTCTGTATCATCACCTGCTCCGTATGAATTCCCCAAACCTTTTGTTGTTTTTGCTGTTAAACGTATTACGCTTCGCGTATAATATAACATGGTATTGTCGCGCCTCTCGTCCCTCTCCACTATTTGTGGTGTGTGGTGTGCCTTTTTTCCCATTTGCCGCGTGTTTGTCGACGCTATCCACTTGTTCTGTGCCCGCAGCGCAAACTTCGGGATGTCCTCCTCATCCTCTGCGCAAATTCAATGAATTTAGAATAATTTTGCCCAGGAGGGAAAAATGGGCTTGCATACAATAAAAAAGTAGTTATTGCCGTTTATATTACTCGCAATTGCGCAATGACTATGAGAAGACTGGCATACATTTTAATCGCGCTGTTTGTACTGGGCGCGCTCCTTCCCGCGTTTGCTGCGGAAGGTGTGGAGTGCGCGTGGAAACTCGAGATGCTCGACAGCTCGGGCGCAGATGCGTCGCTGTCGTTTGGTGTCGCGGCTGCCGAAGCGCGCGGTACCACTGCGTCGCCCGGCTTCCCAACTCCGGATTCAACGATGAAATACTTCGCGTGGAATCTCTCGAATCCGCTCAATACCAAGTGGTGGCCGGATGCAAATCCTGGCGATCCCTATCTCTATCGCGGCTACACGCAAAAAGTCGCGGCAAAAGACGCACTCCAGTTCGCATGCGATTGGCATCTCGTCGTCTACACTGTCGAAAACGAAAATAACGTAATTGCTCCGACAACGCATACTTATCGCTTGTCGGTTGATAGCGGAACATTCCCCGTCGGGAGCCAAGTCACCATTCGGCGCGATAGCGACAGCACAGTCATTGCGACCATGACGTCGGATGCAACCGAGCCGATTGAATTCGAACTCCTCGGCGGAACGTCGGACGGGACGTCATTTGCGCCGGTCTACTACACGGTAAGTGTCGAGTGCGCGATGGTTGAAACGACATTCGCGTACAGCTTGGCTTCCGGCTGGAATCTCATCGGCATCCCATTTGCACAAGTACTGGATGCCACGGCACTCTTCGAAGCCGGCGGTGTCTTTACTGCGTCACAGCCATGGACGCAGCTGACGCTTTCCAGCGACTTGGAATGCGGCAACGCATACTGGGTCTTTAACCAGAGTAGCGAAACTGTCGAAGCCAAAGTGACGGGGCGCGCATCCACACACACGACGACTGGTTTTCCCGACAGCTCCTCTGATAGCTGGCGTTCTGCGGCAGTCGTCGCGCAATGGAAGGAAGGGCAGGGCTTCATCGCTCCGGCCGAAGCACAGACCATCACTCGCTGGAATGGCTTGCGTTTCGAACGCGTCAGCGCTGTCCCCGATCTCGGCATCGGATATTTCATCCGATAATTGAATACATTTTTTTCATCCACGAAAAGCACGAAAAGCACGAAAAGCACGAAAAGCACGAAAAAAAAATACAAAGAGCATCCCCACAATCCCCACATTTTGTGGCATGCCCACTCACCACCCAAAAAAAACGCACACAAATTCAATTTTTCTTGGTCATATCCCTTTCGTGTGTTTCGTGCATTTCGTGGATAAAAAGAGCTTGCAGCGGTTTCTGCAAGGCAAATCACAATACCGGATTGCTCATAAGCTGCAATCTTTAACAACGGATTTTCTATATATATAAATCGTAGCTTCAAAAAAATGGAGGTAGGACGATAATGAATCGGTGGTTATCACTATTATTTGCGTTGGTTGGCACGATGTGTTTTGCCGACGTCGCTGATTTTTCTGTGAATGTGTGCGTCGGTGACAGCACTGAGCCCACGATGATCTTCGGCGTCGCATCAGAAGCAGAGACATTCCCGATGCCGCCGTATTCCGGTATGTTCGGCGTCAAGGATTTCTATATCGATGGCGGCGCTGTGAGCGGCGACCTCAAGCGCCTTGCTACTGATATTCGCCAATCTGGCCAAGACTCATACGAGTGGATTATCTGCTCGCAAAATGCCAGTGCGACACTGACATTTACCAACTCGAATGCAGATCAGAAGCTCTATTACGGCTATATCGACAAAAAAGACAATGTCCAGACTGGTGAATTGGCTGGTACACTCTCGGTCAAAGCCGGCATCAACTATGTCATCACGACTGATAATATTACTTCTGCATCAAAAGAAGATGTGTCTGCTAAGTCTACTCCGGAGGAAGACGCTACGCATCCCTATTACGGCATCACCAAAGATGAAGAGACAGGAATCTATTCCACCGAGAAGAAAATTGCACTCGGGAGTGCAGGCGACTACTTGCTCTCCTTTGCGCCGGATACTGACAGCGTAGTGGTTGTCTACACCAACTCCGATGGCAAGCAGATCTACCAGCTCAATGCCGACGGTACCAAGACAGCAATGACTGCAGATGAGCTCGCTGCATTCAAGGGGTGGATCTGCGAAGTCGGCGCCGCAGCAGATAACACCATCACTTTCGGTAGCGCAGATGATGCATTCGGCAAAGCCGCTCTCTCGATGACATTCACGACGACTAGTGATAACGCCAGCCTCAAGCTAAATATCACGACTACTAGCGGAAGTGCAAAGCAGATGGGATGCTATGTCTCACCGCTCGATGGCGCGGCAATCGTCGCCGCCGCACTGATGCGCTACACCAAAGGCACACTCGACTTCGATCAGGATGGCGATGTTGACCTCGATGATGCGATATATCTATATAATTACGCATTGAATGGTTGTAGCTCGCGTTTGACCGCTGCGCGTCTGATGCATTTTACAAGTAAATATGCCTCTGAAGAAAAGGCTAATGTGGCACTGAATTATTTCCGTGATAACTTCGATGAGCTCTTTTTTGATGAAAGCGATGCCGAAATTGTCAATCTACTAGACTGTGCAATTTACTTCTATAATTATGCGTTGAATGGTTTTAGTTCGCGTGTGACAGCTGCGCGTCTGATGCATTTTACAAGTAAATATGCCTCTGAAGAAAAGGCAGGCATTGCTCTAGAGAACATGAAGGAGCTAAAGGAGGAGTAATCGAAAACTCCTGTATGCAATTTTGAATAAGAATAAAACTTAAAATAGGAAGTAACACGTAATGATGAAATCCATTGCAAAAAAGCTTGGAGCATTTATTGCGCTTATGCTGTTGGTAGCAGGTAGTGTCGCTTATGCTCAGTCGACTGATAAGTTTGTGATGTATACCAAATACGTCTCAACTTGTGTCCCTGGTATCTCTGGACAAGAGATTGCGAAGGTGGAACTCTGGATCAACACCGGCGCAAATACCAATATGATAAACTCTCCAATCTATGTTGTACTTCCTAACGATGGAAGTGTGACCGTAGATACAACTCAAGTGGTTGCAGGTGATTGTGTGAATACAGGGAGATTTGCTGGTGCGAGTATTGCGAATAATGAGTTATTTGTCGATATCAATGGTTTTTCCGGTACTCCTGCTGTCTCTGCATCTGGTGAAGATCGACTCTTATGCACCATTC
>CAVGNO010000174.1:0-3942 GCA_963630475.1 Blautia faecis
ATGGCAATCCGCCACCAATTTTTGACATCACAAAGCAAACAGAATTCCGGGTTACGCTACTGCCTGCCAAAGACGCAGTGAACGAGCAAAATAACGGCGTAAATACGCAAACGTCACCGCAGGAGCAGAAAAATGACGCAAAAACGCGAACAAGCGCAGCAGCAAAGGAACAAGCGGTTATTCGGGTGATAGCGCAGCACCCTGGTATTAAATTGGCCGAATTATCCCAGAAAACAGCGATTGCAATGCGGACATTGCGGCGAATTCTGCATCGCGCGACCGAGGATTCGATTCTCGCAAAAATCGAATATCGTGGGTCAAAGAAAATTGGCGGATGGTTCCCGAAAGTCTAGCAAAAACACGATTTTAATCGGTCAATTAATCGGCCACAAGGAAAAAGTGGCACGATAAATTGGCCGATTACCATTTAATCGGCCAGTGCAGGTGAAAAATTAAAGACGTCTTCCGTCCCATATTTTCAGCAGTATCAAAATTGGCATAATTGCAGTGGTAATTGTCGGCAATAGTTGGTGCATCACGTGGCATGGCACTGATTTGGCATCTCCTATCCGACAAAAAAATGTCGGATAGGAGATGTAATCTGTCGGAAAAGCCTAGCACTACGATAGCGGTCAGACACCAAGCGTAATGGCACTTGGACTGTCGTAAATGCAACAGGCTTTTAAGAAACGCAGATTATTTTCTTTGCGGCCAAGCGTGTTTGTGTGAAGTTACATTATAAATCAGTTGATATTAGGTTATATTAGAGCAAATGTCACCTGATTATGACCTAATATTTACACATCATGGAGGAGATTGATATGTCACCGGAAGAATTTGAGAAATATCTTATGGCGGGGGAGAGCACGTGCATTGAGTTCAAGCGCTGTGGTGGCAATCCTGGCTCTGACATCTTTGAGACATATTGTGCATTCTTAAACCGGGATGGCGGCGATTTATTTCTAGGTGTTGCGGATAACGGTTCGGTATCAGGGGTGCCAGTGCAGGCAGTGGATTCGGTTGTAAGGAATCTGGTGAAGGTGATGAATGACCGGAATCAGCTAGATCCGCCATTTTACGTATTGCCGGATGTATTTGAGTATGAGGGGAAGAAGATTGTGCATCTTCGCGTGCCGCGGAGCAGTGCGGTGCATCGTTTCAAAGGCATCTGTTATGACCGTGTACATGAGTCTGACATCAGGATCAATACTTCTGAACAGCTTGGGTTGATGTACATGCGCAAGCAGAACATTTACACGGAGCAGAAGGTATATCCGTACATTACGATGGCGGAATTGAAGCCGGAGTTACTTCAATTGTCGCGGCGGCTGGCGGCATCAAGACAGCCCGAGCACCCGTGGCTGGCGCTGACCGATGAGGAGATGTTGAAGAGTGCGGGGCTGATTCGTCACGACTATGCGAACGGCACTTCTGGCGTCTGTGCCGCCGGCATATTATTGTTTGGACGTGATGATGTGATACATGATGTCTTTCCGGCCTACAAGACTGACGCATTGTTGCGGCGCAACAACTTGGAACGCTACGACGACCGTCTGACGGTTCGGACGAATCTAATCGATGCGTATTCGCAGCTCATTCATTTTGGCGAAAAGTGGCTACCGGATAAATTTTTTCTTGAGAATGATATCAGTATTAGTCTGCGCAATAAGATTTTGCGGGAGGCAGTGGGCAATATGCTCATCCACCGCGAATTCACCAGCTCCTACACTGCACGGTTTATCATTAGCCGCAATGAGCTGCTGGCGGACAATGCGAATCGCTCATATCATTATGGCGCGATTACTCCGCAAAATCTGATTCCGCAAGCAAAAAATCCGCTCATCGCTGATTTTTTCAAGGAGATAGGGCGTGCGGATGAATTGGGGTCTGGCGTCAGGAATCTATTCAAATACGTAATGCTTTATTCCGGCAAGCCGCCTGTATTGCTGGATGAAGACATCTTCACGCTCACGATTCCGCTTGATGATGATTTCTCCCCCGAAGGAACGACGCCCATAAGCGGCACCGCAGTTTGGAATCCGTCGGCGAAAGCTGATTTATCCTCGACTGTATTAGAGTTCTTGAAGCACGATAGCACACTCTCGCGTGTTGCGTTGTCGAAGCTTATTCCGGCGGCATCGCAAGCGCAAATCAAAACTGTGCTGGAGAAATTGCAGACGAATGGCATAATTCGCCGCGTTGGGCCATGTCATGGTGGTCATTGGCAATTAGCGGAGCAATCATAAATGAGACTTGAGTACGTGGAGTTAGAGAGTTTTACGTCAGAATGAAAAAAACGATTTATCACGTAAAAGAATCAGCTTCACGGTTTCAGTTGCAAAAGATGAATCTGCAAGTACAGTACATGCGATGACCGCGCATGTCGCGCGATGTGACAGCGCTATGTCTGTTTCAATCCACCACGTCAAAGGAGGAATAATATCATGAAGGGATTGCTAGCATTAGTGATTGGTTTGGCCATCACGACCAGTGTTTTTGCTGTAGACACATTGTATAAGGGCAATTCGAAGGATGCGAAGGACGCCATCTGCTACTACAAGGGCGGACGTTATTTTTCGGATGCGGCATGCACGCAGCGCATCTTCCACGTCCCGGGAAATATGGTAGCCAAGGGCACTGAAAACGCAAGTGCGGCCAATGCAATCTTCCGCTTGCAGGGCAATCGCATCTACAAGGGCTTCTCGATCAACAAAGAAGATTGCATTGCGACGATACTTGAGACGCAGCTCAAGAAGGGCAATGTCGTGCAAGCAGTCATCTTCGATGGCCTTGTCATGTTCAAGGATAAGGAAGAAAATCGTGACAACGGCATGACGACGATTACGTCATACAAAGTCGTCCAGGACAACAAAGAAGTCCCTGGCAAAATCCTTTACACGATCAAGGACAACAAGATCTTCCGCGGCGCATCCACTGATGATGCGGATTGCTTGCTGACTTACACGGGCAGTTTCAATTCGGCACGACTGCTCTTCATGGCATTCGAGTTTGCGAAATAAGGCAGAAGACAGTTGAGTAATCACAGTGCGGTTGTGGCATGGAGAGAAACGTGCTGCAACCGCGTTTTGTTGTTCGCGTAATGGTGTGGTGATGCCAAGTGGTGTATCGCCACATCATTACATTATGCGCTATTCCTTTTTTCTCTCCCCCCAGAAAAATACATATCATGAATTACATAGAAGCAGTATTCGTGGGCGTCAGCCTCGCGATGGACGCACTGGCGGTCTCGGTTGCGCTCGGAGCTGCAGGACGTCAGAAGTTTACGTGGAAGCATATTGCGCTCACCGCATTCTTTTTCGGTGCATTCCAGTTTATCATGCCGATGACCGGATGGTTCGGCGGTTCGCTTTGCGGACGCATTGTCCAAAGCTATGGAAGCTATATCGCGACTGCGCTACTGGCATTCATTGGCGGAAAGATGATCTACGAAGCCGTCAAGGAAAAAGATAAAGATGATGATGATGTCGCGAAGGATGCGGGGGACGGCTATCATCTGTGGCGCTTGACCGTGCTGGCGTTTGCAACGAGTATTGACGCATTGCTGGTCGGCGTCAGCTATGCATGCATGGGCAATACTGCGCAGCATGTGACGATAGATGCGACCATTATCGGCATTGTCACTGCGTTGATCAGCGTAGGTGGCGGCGTCTTTGGGCGTGTATGCGGCAATATCCTCGGCAATAAATGCGAAATCCTTGGTGGTGCAGTACTCATCGGCATTGCGCTCAAAGTGTTAATCGTCGGCTAAGCGGTTTTACAAAAATTGTTAATATTACAAAATAGGTCGCATATATAATGCTAAATTAACGCAGTTTACGATTGTTTTGTGTGTGTTAGCCGTGTTTTTACAACCCCTGATTCCGTGGAGTTAGAGAGTTTTGCGTCAGAACGAGGAATTTCGAGGGAGCGTACCGGGAGTAC
>CAVGNO010000175.1:0-3929 GCA_963630475.1 Blautia faecis
GTTCACAGACATAAGAATGATACTGCCACCGGAGAATGTCACGTCAAGGAGCTAAATTTAGCATATCGAATGAAAACTTTATTATTGGATTGTGTTTTTCCTGCATTACTTATCTGTTGCGTTAATAAACAGCGATTCGAGGGAACGGCCGGACGCACGGAAGGACGACAGTGGAATATGCGCAATAAAGAGTGCAGCCATGAATACATCTGCGTCATATTGGCTTGCTGTAGTGATTTTAACGCGGCGGCGGTCTTCTGCAATGCAACTCAATGCGCGGGGCAATGCCATAAGCCGCTCGGTTAATTCAGGGGTGACTTCCTGGAATTCAAGCAGTAGCGTGCATTCATTTGACGCCGCGCTGTTCTCATTCTCCAATTGGATGAGCGGGCCGTGGCTGACTTTTCTGCCGGCTTCCATAATCAGCATTTCGTCGCACATATCCTCTAATTCGGAGAGGATATGGCTGCTCACTAGCAATGTCCGGCCTTCATTGGCGACGTTGCGGACAATATCGCGCAGTTCGATGCGCGCACGCGGATCCAGTCCTGCGGCTGGCTCATCGAGCAATAGCAACTGTGCGGGCGAGAGGAGTACGCGCGCGAGTGAGACGCGCTGCTTCATGCCTTTCGAGAGTGTGTTAAGCGGATTATCCCAAAGCGCTTCCAGATGGCAGAGCTGCTTGACGTTATTGAGTTTGTCGATGCGCTGCTGTCCGATCAAGTTATTCGCGCGTGCGAAGAAATCCAAGTAATCCCACACTCGCCAGGATGTCGTATTGGGTAACGCATCCGGCATCAGCACTGCTTTAGTTGCGATGCATTCGGGATAATCGACTGCCGAGACGCCGTCATAGCGGATGTCGCCGCAATCGGGGGCATCCTGCGCGGCCATGATGCGCAGGAGCGTCGTCTTGCCGGCGCCATTTGGCCCGACGAGCCCCGTGATGCGCTCGGATGCCAGCTGGAAGCTGACGTTATCCAACGCGACAGTATTGCCAAATCGGCGGGTGATATTTTCGACACAGATTTCCATGATGTTGAGACTCCGCCAGGATGATATTTGGTGTGGTGTATTACAATCGCAGCATGCTGCGCATTACGGCAATGCGTTTTTTACGTGTTTCGCTGACGAATTCGATTTCGGAAGCCAGCATTTCCTCAACGCTCATTTCGAGTGCGCGGCGGTGATCGAGGAAGCGCTTTGCCAGCGACGCCATATTGTAGAGTTCGGCGAGGAAGCCATTTTCTTCCAGCTTGCCAATCTCTGCTGAATCGAAGAACTGGTTGAGGAAGTCGGCATGGAGGATGCGCGCAATATGCTTGTAGCGTTTCGCGACTTCGATGCCCAGAAGTGGGCCGCGGCGATAGCTCGCGTAGTAGACTGCGAGCTTTTTGATGACGCGGTCGCGCTGTGCAAGCGAGTCAAAGCGCTGCGAGACCAAATCAAGCTCATTGCAAATCATATTGAATGCACTGTCATCCCCGAATGTAAATTTGCGAATCGTGTAAGTCGGCTTGCGGCGTTCGCGTAAATCGTAGAGGAATGAGCGTAGAATCATCTTTTCCGAGAGTGCGTAGATGCGCTGTTCCCACTCTTGCAAGCCTTTGCCGACAATGCCCAGGAATGCCATTGCCATCTTCGCTGCGCCGTCCGGCTCGGTGAGCAAGTGGTCGCAGACAATCATAATTGGCGGAAACAGCGTCGAAAGCGTGCGCAATTCAGAGAGTAGCGCAGTGCTGCGCCATGCGTCGCCATCGGGGCGGTCGTCCAAATTGAGTGCGATGAAGCGCTCGACGCCTTCGCCGAATTGCTGGAGCGTCGTGCTCAACCAATGCAGTAGCGATGATTCATCTGCGCGATTGCTTTGAATCATCAGCTTGAGATGCGCAAGTGCGCCATTGCGCGGTTGCGTGCATCTCTCGCACCAGCGTTCCAGCGCAATGCGCCCGAGGAGTCGGTCGGCATAACGCGTCACTAGCGGCCAGTGTTCGAGGAGCGTGAAATCGCCGCACCACTCGAGCAGCTGCACTTGCAGCTCATTGCGCAAAGATGGGGACTTGCGCATTACAAGCAGGAGATCGCGGATGAGCTCCGGCGACATGCCTTCGCGGTGATGCGCGATGTACTCAATCGCCCAAGCTTGAAATTGCGCTTCGTCAATTTCCCATAGCACGCGCAAGCCAATGCCGAATACTGTATCGACCACTTCCACGCGGCGTCGGAAGGAGTCCGCGGCATTGGAAAGCGTCTCCGGGATATCCGCGCGGCTCAATATCTTGCAGTGATCCAGCGCGTTATGCTCATTGCGGCTATAGCGAATCAGCGATTGCGAATAGACATGCAGCTGCGCAGACTCGTCACTTTGCGGCGCGCTGATTTCGCCTTGCGCAAGCAGCTTCTGCGCGCTCTTTTCCAACGCCAGGAAGTACTCGTGCAAGACTGCTTGGCCGACATGCATTAATGGCGCATCCTGATAGAGCGTTATTAGCTTCTCGACTTCATCCGCGATGGTCGGGAAATCTCCCGGCTGACACCGCTGCGCCCAGTCGGACAATTGCCGTTCTTGCAAATGCGAGATGTCCGGATTGAGCAGTTCCAATCCAGACAGAAAATCCAAGATTTGCTTAACGGGTGTCTCCATCTAATGCAAATTGAACGCTTAACGCCCGACCTCCAAGCGCGTCGCAAATTTTTCCGGCAACCGCGCCATGTAAATCTTGTTTTGCGCCATCTCGATGTCGTATGGCTCGCGGATTAATTCCAGCTGACGCGTCTCTAGGACGTATGTGCATGCACATGCACGCGGATCATGGTCGCGCGGCTGGCCGACACTGCCGACATTGACCATGATCTTGTGATCCGTCGGGAGTGTGTATGGACGGATAAAATCCACAAATGGCTGGGCATTCGGCATGTCAATGCCAATGAGCGGCGAGTGGCTATGGCCGCAAAATGCTAATTGACACGGCTGTTGAAGAAAATTTGCCGCAAAGGACGCTTCGTCCATGCAATATGCCCAGCGGCCATGCGCAAAGGATGAATGCAACGCCATGAAATCGTCGTCCTGCAAACACATCGGCAACTGCGCGAGCCACTTGAGATCATCCGTGTCCAATTGCGCTTGCGTCCATTCAATCGACTTGCGGATTTCGTCACGCAAGCGCGAAAGCGACGGATTCATATCCAGCATCATCGTCGCATATTCGTCATGATTGCCCATCACGCATGGAATGCCGCGCTCACGAATGAGATGCACGCATTCACGCGGGCTTGCACCATAGCCGACGATGTCCCCGAGGCATACCATCGCATCACATCCAAGCGTGTCCAAACGCTTCAAGATAGCGGTCAAGGCCTCGTAATTGCCGTGGACATCACTGAAAAATGCGACTTTGGTCATATAATGAATGCAGGGAAAATATAGATTCTTGTAATGCTCGGTTTCTTCCGGAATATAAGTGTTATACGGGGTATTGTGGAGTAAAGACGCAAAAATGTCTCAAACCTGATGTCAATATCGTTTCTGTTCCCGAACGGTAATAAAATGGAGCTAAATCGCTATTTTTCTTCCTTTTATTCCCGAACGGTAATAAAAACGAGAAATTCGCGTTATTTTGCGTTTTCTGTTACCGAACGGGAACAATGCGGTAAATTATGACTATGAGCAAGGAAAAATTAGAATCATCCAAAGCAGTCGGTCAGTTAATCCGCAATACGCGGAAAGCACAAGGCCTCTCTCAATTTGAATTGGCCGGAGTCGCCAATACCGGCATCCGTTTTATTTCGGATTTGGAGAATGGCAAGGGGACGATTCAGCTGCAGAAGCTCTTAAGTGTGATTAACGCGCTGGGGCTTGGAATGTACATCTACAGCCGCTGGGAGAAGTAGTAGTTTATGGAGCACCTCGACGTCTATCTGCATAACGT
>CAVGNO010000176.1:0-2790 GCA_963630475.1 Blautia faecis
GTCTCTGCGCACGCGGTTAGGCCGGGGACAAGCCGCCGGCCCTACACGTTCTGTGGCCGGGGTGCAAGCTCCGGGAAGGACGAACGGATGTAAACGGAGGGGAAGTCGCAACTCAGAATCTGTGATGCATTATCGCATCGTTCCTGCGTGTGCGGCGGCCATTGCCGATTATATTCACTAAAGTGCCCGAATTTCTCTCTTTTGACGGCATTTCCCCGCATCGCAAAGAGGATGCAGTCCTGTCTGTGTAATTAGATTAATGTCTTCTGACCTACAATATCCATATTGGAAACGTAATCTCACGGTCATTTGGATTACGCAATTTTTCACATTGGGGTCGATTTCGCTGATTCTGCCGTTTGTCCCCTATTTTCTGCGCGAATTAGCGCCAAATGTCAGCGAAGAGCAGCTGCGTGTCTACTCCGCGATGTCGCAATTAGTGACGCAAATTGCGTTTGCGATTGTCGCGCCGATCTGGGGATGGCTTGCGGACCGCTATGGGCGCAAAAAGATGCTGTTGCGCGCAGTATTCGGCGTCGCAGTAATTATGTTCCTGATGGGCCATTCGCCATCCGTGTCGGTATTCATTGTATTGCGATTCATTCAAGGATGCCTGACGGGCACGATGTCGGCATCGATGACGCTTGTCTCGTGTTCGACGCCGCCGGAGAAACGCGGTTTTGCGCTGGGGATGCTCTCCAGTGCATTCTTCTCCGGCGATATGGCGGGCTTGACGCTTGGCGGTATTCTCGCGGAAAATTTCGGCTATCGCAACTCATTCTTCATCACGTCGGGTGTCGCGCTAATCATGGGCTTCGCTGTGCTCTTCGGCGCAGTCGAAAAATTCGTGCGTGTCGAGAGTGACCCGGTGACATTGCCTGGCACTGCGCATTTGGGGCGTGTCGCGACGATTCTGCATTCCTGGAAAGTACTAGTCATTCCGATGCTGCCCATTTTGATGCTCTACATCTTCGGGTCGCTGTCACGCTATTTCGACCAATCGCAATTAGCACTGTATATCGAGAAGCTCAATGGCGGACCAGCCTTTAGCGGACGCGAAATCAGCACGAGTTTCATCATGGCTGCGGGCTCTTTGGGCGCGATCATCTCCGGATTCCTCCTCTCGCGTTTTATCGACCGCTATCCGAGGATAATTGCGCTATCTGTCGGGACAATTGCCGGCATCGCAATGCTCATGATGGCAATACTGCCGCAGTTGATGCCGATGGAACCGCGCATTCCACTGACTTGGATTGCGCATCCGCATATCACTGTCACCAGTTGCATCCTGCTCATGATACCGCTACGCTTTGTGATGATATTTGCCGCCGGCGGTATCGAGCCAATCTGCCATACGTGGCTGACAAAAGCGACGGAGCCGGAACACCAGGGCGTCATGTTCGGCTATGCACAGACTTTCCGCGCAATCGGCTGTAGCCTCGCGCATCTATGTGCCGGCATTGTTGCGCCGACGCTCGGACTGACTGCAATTTATATTGCCGGACCGATTGCATTCCTACTCTTCGTAATTGCTGTGCAGACTTCGTATCCCGCGATTCAACGCCGTATCGCACGCGTTAATGCAATCGCTCAATAATATGCTGTCATTATGCCGAAAATTCTGACCACTATCCTGTTGCTCATTGCATCGAATTGCTTCATGACTTTTGCGTGGTATGGCCATCTTCGCAATCTGCGCAATAAACCGATAATCATCGCTGTTCTAGTAAGCTGGGGAATCGCATTCTTCGAATATATGTTGCAAGTGCCGGCAAACCGCATCGGCTCCACCGGCTATACTGTTGCGCAATTGAAGATTCTGCAGGAATGCATCTCGCTCTCGGTATTCGTGCCATTCGCGCTGATCTATCTGAAAGAACGCTGGAACTGGAATTTCCTCTGGGCGGGATTATGCATCGTCGGCGCGGTCTTCTTCATCTTCCGCGGCCGTTAAGATGACGTGACCAAATGCATGGGAAAAACATGGCATCTCCACTATTTGATTGGCGCAAAACGTATTGTACCGTCTTCTGAAGCATCCGCAAAGCGGACAGCGAGGTCGTTGCGCATAGTAGCCATCGTATGGCATCCGGCGATTTCGACATCGATGAGCGCTGCATTCAGCTTCGGATCAGCGTGAATCTGGATGCGCAAAGCAAATGGCGCATCCAGTTTTGCGAGCTTCTCCTTCGCGTAGTTTCGTGCGTAGTACGCAGTATACTTGGGATCATTAAAACGCTGAGTTTCCGGCGTTATCTGTTCGCGGAATGTCGGGACTTCCGGCGGACATTCGGCGGAAGACCACTGTGCGCGCGACTTCGCCGTGTCGATGCGGAACTCGCATGCCTCGCCCTCGCCGGTAAAACGGATTGAAAATGCGCCTTTGGCTGGATCGACGCGGAACTCAAGAAGCGTATCGCCCACTGCGGCAACTGGCGTCTTGTGACTGAAATTCTCTGCATCGCTGAAGTGCGGAAGCGACTCTTCAACCCAGCGTTTGCCGACATTGCCATTGCCGAGCGCTACCATTTCGCGGAGCAAAAGACAGCTTCCCCAGCCGATGCCGTTTATCCAGCTGCCTTCGATTATACGCCCGTCCCGCCACTCGCAATACATCGGCACCGCGCTACCGTCGTATGGATCGCGTCCCTCCTTGACAAAGTCGATCCATTCCGTATCACTTTTGCGACGGCCGAAGAATCCGGTGAATCCGACGACGAAATACTCCCAGTCATCTAGTTCGAAACGCGCTGGACAGTCCAGACAGTTTCGCGCGAAAGTCTTCATGTC
>CAVGNO010000176.1:2800-3928 GCA_963630475.1 Blautia faecis
GAATCAGCGTCCAGTCACCCAGATGATCCGACTCCCATACGCCGTCCTGAATCAGATGTAGCTTGCCGTCCGGCTGGACGAAGACACTGGGATTTTCCAGATAGTGAATGATGCGGTCAGGTTGAGTGAAGTGAATTCCATCTTCGCTACTGGTATAGCTTGCACCACAGGGCAGGAGAGTCCCGACTTCGCAATAGCGAAATTCTCCCGTGCGGCCGGTTTCCGCAATAGTGCGGTAGAAAAGCTGCTTCACGGTCTGCGGATCCACGACATGGCGATTGGTGTGCCAACCGAATGAGAGATGCAACTTGTTGTCGAATACAAATGCATTGCCTGTGCCGACGGTTTGCCACTGGTGCTTAATATCGACGACAGGACCGTGGTCAATCCAATCACGCAGGTTTTCGCTGCTGATATGCCAGAATTCATGTGCGCCGCGCCCGCTTCGTGAGCCGTGATGCCGGCGGTCCATCAGATAAAAGATGTGAAAGCGGCCGTGAAATTGCGCGACAACCACGTCGCCGAGCCAAGTGTTGAAACCGAACGGCGTGTAGTATTGAATCGTGGCATCCCTCCCGACCTCTTGTTCCGAAAAGCTTACTGCGGAGAGGTCATTGGTCATGCGGTATTCCGCCAGTGCGGGTGACGTGACATTGCAGATATGGCGTCCATCATAGCAATGTCTAGCATTGCCGTAGGGGAAATCGCGGTCCATGACAATGCCGTCACAGAGAATTTGGAAGCAGACGCCGTCGTAGTACACTGCGAATTCGTGTTCTGTGTTTGGGTCGCCTGCGAGGGAGAGCGGAAAACCGATGCGGTAGAATTGTGCCGGTGCAGGCGCATCATTCTCCATGCTCAATACTGCTTCTAGCACGATGCATGTTCCGTCGGGAGCAATGCAGGAAAGATAATTCGTCCTCCTGAGGTTATTCTGCCTTTCATCACCTGTATAGCGCGCTTTATCTCCAATTTCTAGCGCAAAACCGCAAGCATGGCGTACCAGAGTGCCCGTGCGACCCAATTGCGCTGGTTTAGCGCGGAAAAAGAAGAGAAATGTTGGGTCGAAGACCTCGTTTCCCCAATTGCGCGAATCCCACTTTACTTGACTAAAATCGTAATGCCGGA
>CAVGNO010000177.1:0-2625 GCA_963630475.1 Blautia faecis
CAGTAGGTCCAGCCAAGAACCCGCATCGAGATACGATGAAAGCGCCGGCAAGACAAAGACAGTTGTCCTACCGGTAACTTTCTCAATCTCGATGCAAATGCAACATTCACTTGGCTGGTTTACTGGACATTTGCAGAAAATCACGGTTGTAAAAAGAGCCACGCAACGGTCTCCTGCCAAGGCAAAAGCCCATTACGACTTATACAATATAGACGCAAAAAAGGAGAAATACAAGCTTAATTTGAAAATTATCTTACTTTTTCCTTAAAATATAGATTCGGCAAATAAATGAATTGCATTTGTGTCAATCCACATTGTTTGGACGTTGATTGAAATGTGCAATATATTTAATTGCCGGATCAATAATGATTTTTCAGATTGTCAGAAAATGGTAAATATTTAATAATGTCAACTGAATCTGTATAAATCTCCACAGGAAGCGCCGACCTCCGGACACCCTCGGAAAATCGGCGCAAGGTTATCTGAATGTAGCAGTGCCAGACCGGATTGTAACCGGCATGTTGATGATCCGCTGGTTCCACGATCCCCGGAACGGCAGAGAGATGTCCTTCCGGGCTTCGATGAATGGTCCGCCATTTTTGTGCCTATTTTATTCTATTTGTTATTCAGAGCAGTTCGGCGTTCCAAATTGTAGGGCCTGGGCTTGTCCCCGGCCGCTCCTTGTTCTGTGCCGCTCCTTGTCCCCGGCCGTTCCTTGTTCCCGGCCGCTCCTTGTTCTGTGCCGCTCCTTGTCCCCGGCCGTTCCTTGTTCTGTGCCCGAAGCGCAAGCTTCGGGAAATGTTGTTCGGGGGCAAGCCAAATGTTAGGCCGGGGACAAGCCCCGGCCCTACAACGGAAATTGTAGACTATCGATTTGCAATCTGCAAAAATGTTGCTAGATTAAGCACGTTTACAAAATACATACCGATTTGGTAGTATTAATAATGAACACGCTAAAACCATAAGGAGTATAACTAAGAAGAACGACATTTTTGCAAAGAGCATTTTTACGGGTATCCTTCTGAGCGTCGGTGCGATTGTGAGCGCGGGGGTGCCGTTGAGCAACTTGGATGGCGCGGGTGGCATTGCATTCAATCCGCTGGCGTACACGTCCGGGCAGAAGCTGGAAGGCAATGACTGGATTAGCAAGCCGCAAGTCGGTGCGTGGTATGTCAAGATTCCGGACAGCCAGATTGAGTGGAACTCATACGGCTTGTCGCTTACAGTCGCGGACCGGCTGGAATTGAGCTATGGCTTCAATCTAGTCAATGCGCGTAAATATGGCGACAATAACATCGAGGCCAGCAGTGTGGGAGTCAAGCTACGCATTCTGGATGAGAATGCGTTTGACACCGAGTGGCTTCCGGCGATTGCGATTGGCGCGACATATCGCCATACTGACAGCAATACTACGGAATCATTCGGGCTCAAGCATGGCGGTGCGCAGTACTATGCGGTTGCGAGCAAGCTAATCACGCAGCTGCCGAAGCCGGTGCTGGTATCGGCCGGCATACAGCGCAGTGACGAAGTAGTCTATGGCGTAGTCGGTCACAACCATTATGGCACGGCATTCTTTGCCAATATCGATATCCTGCCCTCGGACAAGATTGCGATAGGCGTTGAGTACCGGCAGGGCATCAATGCGGGTGACGGCATTGAGAATTCCGATTACTGGAATGGCCATGTCGCGTGGTTTGTGACGGAGAAGCTGACGTTAGTCGGTGCGTATGTCAATACGGGTAAAAAGGACAAGGGTTTTGATGACCTCGGAGTCGGCGATGGTTTTGTCTTGAGCGCGCAGTATCAGTTCTAGCGTGCGCACAAGCGGCATCGGACTTTGTCAATTCCACATTTGCACTTTACACAGAAGGAGACTTTTTACCATGAGTGACAAGCAATATCGTTTTGATACGGTGGCAATCCACGGCGGCTGGCGCGGCGATTCAGCCACAGATGCGACGGCAGTGCCGATTTACCGTACGACTGCGTTCAATTTCGCGAGTGCGCAGGATGGCGCCGATCGTTTTGCACTGCGCAAAGTCGCCAACATCTATGCGCGCTTGATGAATCCGACCGAGGATGTGCTGGAAAAACGTTTGGCGGCATTGGATGGCGGCATCGCGGCGCTGGCGCTCTCGTCCGGCACAGCGGCAATCTACTTCTCGATCACCAATATTGTTGCGACAGGCCAGAATTTTGTCGCGGCATCAAATCTCTACGGCGGCACATACGTGCAGTTTGACGCAATTCTGCCGCAGAGCAACAACATCCACGCAAAATTTGTCCCACTCAATGATTTTGCGGCGACGGATGCGGCAATCGACAGCGATACGCGCGCAATATTTGTCGAGACGATCGGCAATCCCGGCTTGGATGTCGCGGACATCGAGGGCTATGCGAAAGTAGCGCAACGTCATCACATTCCGCTGATCGTTGATGCGACATTTTCGACGCCGGCATTGGAACGGCCAATCGAGTATGGTGCAAATGTAGTGATACATTCGCTCTCGAAGTGGATTGGCGGCCATGGCGCCGGTATCGGCGGCGTCACTATCGACGCAGGAAATTTCGACTGGAGTGACCCGAAATTCTCGCTTTACAACGAGCCGGATCGCGGTTATCACG
>CAVGNO010000177.1:2661-3891 GCA_963630475.1 Blautia faecis
TGGTCGTCGATCGGCGCAGCGGCATTTGCGACGCGGCTGCGCACGGTCGGCTTGCGCAATCAGGGGCCGACGCTGTCGCCGGATGCGGCATGGCTCTTCCTGCAGGGCGTCGAGTCACTGCCGTTGCGCATTGCGCGGCACTCCTCGAGTGCATTGAAAGTCGCGCAGTATTTGGCGAAGCATCCGAAAGTGGCGTGGGTACGCTATCCCGGACTGTCCGGCGATCCGTCGTATGCATTGACGCAGAAATATCTGCCGGATGGACAGGGCGGTACTGTCGTCTTCGGCATCAAAGGCGGCGCGCATGCCGGCGTAAAATTCGTCGATAATCTGCAACTCTTCTTACAGATGGCGAATGTCGGTGACGCGCGTAGTCTTGCGATTCATCCGGCATCGACGACGCACTCGCAGCTGTCGGAAGAACAGCAACGTGCAAGCGGATTGCCCCCAGAGCTGATTCGACTTTCGATCGGCCTTGAGGATCCGCGTGATATTATCGACGATATCGATCAGTCGTTGAGTCGCATCTGAATCCGCGAAAGTTGATTCTTTTGCGTGATAATCGGTCATGAGTGCGAATTTTCAATCCATCCGGCGACGCGGCATCACGCGCTGACTTTGTCGACTGAGGCGAAAATACGCACTCATGACTGCCATTTTTTTTTCAGTACGCTTCCTCGAGATTACCTCGCCTGACGCAAATCTACCTAACTCTACGGAATAAAGATTGGTCGGTCTTGACATTCGTGTAATATTCAAGCAAATGTTCATCAAAAGAACGCTTTACTTCATAATTGGGGAACGCCAGGACGTATTCGGTATTGCTAATATCGGTGTACGGAATTTTGACCTCCACAGTACGCGCGATTGTCAAATAGCCAGTTTGATACAGCAGCATCTTAAGATTAATATGATCTAACTCGAATGCTTCGAAAAAGTTCGGCAAGACGCTGTTTTCCAGCGCTTCGGGGAGGTTGAAATTTTGCTCCTTCATCAGCTTGAGCAGCGCATTGGTAGTCCCAGTAGTAAACCAATAGTTACGGAAGTCACCATGATTCATAAAGAAGCTGACAAGTGACACCGGATTATAGACTGCTTGCGCATTTGCGTGAAAGCGGTATCCGTCATACCATTCCTTAATTTCATTCATGAATTGGTCGTGCGGAAGCGAATTACGTTCTTCTGCTTCAATAAGCCAGTCGCCAAAATTTGCTTCGAGCTCCTCTTGGG
>CAVGNO010000178.1:0-397 GCA_963630475.1 Blautia faecis
AGTACATCCTTTCCGGTTCTCAAAATTTTCATTTACAGCAGGCCATCAGTCAGTCTCTTGCCGGCCGGTGTTCGATGCTGAAGCTTCTGCCGCTGTCATTTCGGGAGCTTAAGGGGAAGCCGAATCATGACATATTTGGGATAGGCAATGAGACTCCTGATATGTCGGAAGCGCCGGGGGATCCATTTGAACACATTTTTCGTGGTGGATACCCACCGCTCTATGATCGTGGGATTAAACCGACGAACTGGTATGCACAGTACACGCAGAGTTATTTGGAACGCGATGTGCGGCAGCTGATCAATATTGGCGACCTTGACACATTTGAGCGTTTTTTGCGTTTGACTGCTGGACGCAGCGGACAGATTTTGAATCTGGATTCTTTGGCAATCGATGC
>CAVGNO010000178.1:407-3863 GCA_963630475.1 Blautia faecis
GCCAGTTACATCATTTTTCTGCTTAAGCCGCATTCTCGGAATTTCAATAAGCGTCTTGTCAAAACGCCGAAGCTCTATTTTTATGACACGGGGCTTCTTTGTTACTTATTGGGAATTCGGTCGGCAAAAAATCTGGAGTTGCACAGTCAGCGTGGAGCGATCTTTGAGACATACATCATCTCCGAACTCTGCAAGTCATGCTTCAATGCAGGCGTGGAACCGCCAATGTATTACTGGCGTGACGCTCAAGGGCATGAAGTAGACATCATCATCGAAGATGGCGAGAATCTTTATCCGATAGAAATTAAATCGGGACAGACTGTCGCTGGGAGCATGATGAGCGGTCTGGATTACTGGCGTAAACTTGATGGCAATGATTCGGGAATGCTTATCTACGGCGGCAGTGACAACTACACTAGGAGCGGGATCAAAGTGCGTAGCTGGGCATTCGTTTAATGCTGGGATTTAGCAATAAGCGCAGTCGTCATTCGCCGTATAGCGCATTGCCGGTTGTGCGGCGAATGACAAAATTATGGATGTCACCGACTTTGAGCTCCTCGGATGGCGTGAAGAGCACCATCTTGTTGAGGTCGCTGCGGCCGCACCAGCGGTTTGGATTGCGTAGCGACGGTCCTTCGATGAGCACGGGCACGGTGCTACCGAGCATTGATGCGTTATGTTTCGCAACCGATGTATTGAGTTCTTCGAGCAGAATCTGATTGCGTTCATGCTTCTCTTCCTCGGGCACATCATCCGGCATTGATGCGGCTGCGCGCGTTCCTTCGCGTTGCGAATAGCGGAAGATATACGCCATATCATAGCCGACACGCTTCATGAGCTCGTGGGTCATATTGAATTCTTCGCGTGTCTCACTGCAGAAGCCGACGATGATGTCGGTCGAGAAGAGCGCTTGCGGCGCTTTTGCGCGAATTGCGTCAATGCGGTCGAGATATTCTGCAGCAGTGTAATTGCGGTTCATCTTTTGCAGGATGCGGTCGCTGCCGGACTGCACGGGGATGTGGAAGCACTTGCATACTTTCGGCAGGCCCGTCACTGCTTCGACAAATTTGTCATTCATGAATTTGACGTGTGGCGAAGTGAAGCGGATGCGCTCAATGCCTTTGACATCATTTAGTGCAACCAGCAGATCTGCAAATGCCGAGAACTCCGGCGTATAAGTGCCATTGCGCCGCGCTTCCGCGACTCCGTATGCAGTGATATTTTGTCCGAGCAGCAGAATTTCGCGTGTGCCGCCTGCGGCAAGCCGCTGTGCTTCGGCGACGATCGCTTCGATAGGGCGGCTCTTTTCGCGGCCGCGGCAATATGGCACGATGCAATATGTGCAAAATTGGTCGCAACCGCGCATGACAGAGATTTCGGAGATGAGGCGTCCGCTGCGGTGGCCATCCAGTTCGCTGAATACTCCCGGACCATTTTCGGTTGCGCTGATGCGGCTTCCGCGTTTAGCGAGCAGCTCCGCGAGGATATTGGGGATATTCTGCAATTGGTCAGTGCCGGCGACAAAATCCAGATGTGGGAGCTTCTCGAGCAGCTGTGTGCCCATGCGCTGCGCCATGCATCCGATGATGCCCAAGATGACATCGGGGCGCTGCTGCTTGAGGCGTTTCATCAAGCCGACTTTGCCGATGACTTTGCGCTCGGCTTGGTCACGCACACTGCATGTATTGAAAATCAATATATCGGCGTCAGTCTCGTCTAATGACTCTGTATAGCCTTTGGCTTCCAGCAAACAAGCCAGCGATTCAGAATCGCGCTCATTCATCTGGCAGCCGTATGTCTTAATGTAGAATTTCAGCATTGGGGTATATTTTCGCGATGAACCGCGTAATTGGAAAAATTTTATTGACAGTGCTTATGACTTGGTCGGCACTCTTCGCTTCTGTGATGGCGCAAAACGCAAAAACGCCGGAGTTCCTGCCGCCGTTTACGTTGGGCGGAATGACATTCGCGCATATCGAAGTCGCGCGTACGCCGAAAGCGCGCGAAATCGGCCTGATGAACCGCAAAGGCCTGCCCGTCGATGGCGGAATGTGCTTCGTCTTCCCGGACGCTGCGCCACGCGCATTCTGGATGAAAAACACGCTCATTCCTCTGGATGCGCTGTTTATCGACGCGTACGGCACGATTATTGAGATTGTCACGATGCGGACTGAAGCGCCGCAACGCGTTGGCGAAGACGACGATGCTTATGAACGCCGCTTGCCGAATTATGCATGCGAAAGCGCAGTCACATGCGTGCTTGAATTGCCCGCAGGAAGTGCAAAACTGCTCGGATTGCAGCCAGGCGACACTATCCCGGCATTAAGCTGGCGCGCATTGAACAAATTGTAACAATTGCCTAGCTTATCAATGGCAACAGCATCTTTGCGCACGCAAAGTAGAGAATCAGCGTGACAGTATCGACGCATGTCGTCAGCGCAGGTGATGCCATCAATGCGGGGTCGGCATGGACAAGCCGCGCGAGCAACGGCAGCGAACCGCCGATGAGCTTCGCGATAATCACGGTCACGAATAACGTCATATTGACGACGATATTCACTTGCCAAGTCGATGCTTGCCAGCCAATTGCATCCAGCAGTGCGATACGGATGAAATTGACGACTGCGAGGACGGCTGCACAGATGATGCCGACGCGCATCTCGCGCCAGATGACTTGCAGCCAGTCGCCGACATCGACTTCGCCGACGGCGATGCCACGCACAATCAGCGTCGAGGACTGCGAACCGCTGTTGCCGCACGTATCCATCAGCAACGGCAGGAATGCCGCTAGCGATGCGAATTGCGAAAGGAGATTTTCGCAACGGTTGATGATGATGCCGGTAAATGTCGCGCCAATCATCAGCACGAGAAGCCACCCGATACGGTTGCGCGCCAACTGGAAGATGCTGCTGTCCAAGTAGCCGGTACCCTGCGATGGCTTGATACCGGCCATGGTTTCGACATCTTCCGTCTGTTCGGCAACCAGGACGTCCATGATATCGTCTGCAGTGATGATACCGCAGAGGCGGTCTTCCTGATCGACGACCGGCATGGCCATGACGTCATATTCCTTGAATCGCGCGGCGACTGTTTCCTGGTCTTCGATAGTTTCGACGGAGACGGTTTTCTGGCGCCCGGACATGATGTCCTTGATTTGCGTCTCCGGCGTCGCGAAGAGTATTTTCCGCAGTGTCACGAAGCCGAGCAGACACCGTGATGAATCGACGACATAGCAAGTATAGATTGTTTCGCTGTCGACGCCTTGGTTGCGGATGACTTGGAGTGCATCGCGGCATGTCATATTCTCGCGCAACGCGATGAATTCCGGCGTCATCAGGCTTCCGGCGGATGATTCCGGATAGCTCAGGAATTTATTGATGACTTCGCGGTCGTCCTTGGGGACTTCCTTCAGGATTGCAGTCACCATATTGGATGGCAATTCCTGGAGTAAATCGA
>CAVGNO010000179.1:0-3837 GCA_963630475.1 Blautia faecis
CAGTAAAAGCGCATGATGCCGTCGCATGGGGACGCGCGACGACCGCCGCATTCGACGCACAGACCGCTATGTTCCCCGACATGATTTCCCCCGAGATGCGCGAAGCCATCGACGCATATCGCGACACCGCGTTAGGCTGGAAAATCACCGGCGCAGGCGGCGGCGGCTATCTCGTCATCATCTCCGAGCAGCCCATCGCGAACGCGATACAAATTCACGCGTGCCGTGTTTAAACGGAAACGGAGATTAACGGATTGTAGCCGACACCAGCACATTCGTGTCTATGACGGCATGGCAAATCATGACTGCTTCCTTTTGCGCTCATCACGAGCGGCCTTGATCTCCGCATTGATTTCCTCCAACGACATCTCTGGAAGCTTAGCGGCAGATTCGCGCAATTCCGCGAATGCCGCAAGCGCGCGTTGAGAAGCAGATTCCTTTTCATCAAGGGTAGCCGGGAATGGAAGACCGCGCTCTTGACGGCTTCGGATCAGAAACATCCGGCATGCGGTGGGCAAATCCAGGCCTATTGCCTCGTAGATTTTCACCACTTCATCCTTCAGAGCCTTGTCAGCGCGGAATTGAATAAGGGCTTGCTCAATCATGATGCTGTCTCCATTTGAATATCTCCTAATCAAAACCCTTACATAATATATACAGCAGTATGTTTTCTGCAAGCGTTCATATAACGGCACGGTCGAGGACTGTGCCGTTATTTTTGTTTTCCGGATGGCGTAGCATGAGGGTCGGACGTATTAGATTATACCGGTTCCGTAAACACTATATTTCATAAGGATCATTCGGGAGCAACGCCATTACGGATTCAGGACAAGTAGAGCACATGATACTGAAATCCATCAGATTAAAGAATTTTCATGTATTCAGGGATACGATTCGGCCTTGAAAGACACATCGGAGGATAGATATATGAAGGAGCTTACTGATAACTTATATGATTTTGAAAAAATCATTCGTGGAGGATTCCTCTACATCGATAAGACCGAATACGTCTGGAAGATGGTACGGACTTGCTCTGAATGCTTCTTCTTTGCGCGTCCGCGGCGTTTTGGCAAGTCGCTGTTGCTATCCACACTAAAAGCGTTGTTTCAGGGCAAACGCGAACTCTTCAAGGGCTTGGCGATCGATGCAAAACCATACGACTGGCAGCAATATCCAGTGATACATCTAGACTTATCGACCTGTCAAAGCGACAGCGCTGATGAATTGGAAAAAAACTTGCAGGCTTGTTTGGCCAATGTCGCAGAAACGCTCGGAATTTCAGTGCGTGGTGATACTGCACAGATTCAATTCGAGAATCTGCTTTTTGATGCCGCCAAGATTGCTCCTCCGGTTTTACTGATTGACGAATATGACAAGCCGATTTTAGGTAATATCTGCGATAAAGAAGGCGTTCGGGACATCCTACGCAAACTCAAGGGCTTCTATGCGGTGATTAAGAAATCATCGCCATTTTTGCGCTTTGTGTTTATTACTGGTGTGAGCAAATTCTGTCATGTGTCGGTATTCTCTGATCTCAATAACCTGAGGGATATTAGCATGAATGAGAATTATGCCACTATGCTAGGCTATACGCAAGAGGAATTCGAGACACATTTTGCCGAATATATCGCACAGACTGAGGCAAAGCAAGATTTACCGCATGATGAGTACTTGGCCGAAATAAAGCGATGGTATGACGGCTTCCGATTTGAAGAAAATAGCGAATCGGTTTACAATCCAGTGTCGCTAGCCAGTTTCTTCCTCAACGGCGGTAAATTCAATAATTACTGGTTCGCGACAGGCACACCGTCATTCTTGATTCAACTGATAAAGGAACAACACTTTGACTTTGAAAAAGTGCTTAATAAACCGGTTAGCAATATGGATTTTTCTGCGTACGAAGTAGATAATCTGTATCTTTTACCATTGCTTTTTCAAACCGGATACCTGACAATAAATCATGCTCAATACAATGACGGCTTAACCATGTTTTACCTTGATTTCCCGAATATTGAGGTAAAAGTGGCATTCGATACTTACTTGATAAAGTACTAGCGGATATGCCTATGAATAATCTATATGATGCACTTTTACTGGGAGAGACGAAGCTCTCGCTGATCGGCTTAGGCTATGTGGGGATGCCGATTGCGGTGGCGTTTGCGCGGAAGCTCAAAGTCATTGGCTACGACTTGAATGCGGCGAAGATTGCGCTCTATCAGCGCGGTGTCGATCCGACCAACGAAGTCGGCAATGATGTCATCAAGCACACATCGGTGGAATTCACTGCGGACGCAACGAAGCTACGCGAAGCGCGCTTCCACATTGTCGCAGTGCCGACGCCAGTTCATGACGACCATACGCCGGATTTGACGCCGATCGAGGGCGCGTCGCGCATTCTCGGACAGAATCTGCAGAGTGGCAGCGTCGTCGTTTTCGAGAGCACGGTCTATCCGGGCGTCACTGAAGAGGTCTGTGTGCCCATCCTTGAGCGCGAATCCGGTCTCAAGTGCGGCGTCGATTTCAAAGTCGGCTACTCGCCAGAGCGCATCAACCCGGGTGACAAAGCGCATCGGCTGGAAAATATCAAGAAGATCGTCTCGGGAATGGATGAAGCGACACTCGACTGCGTCGCGAAAGTCTACGAACTGGTGGTCGAAGTCGGCGTACATCGTGCGCCGACAATCAAAGTCGCGGAAGCGGCGAAAGTGATCGAGAATTCGCAGCGCGACATCAATATCGCGTTCATGAACGAGCTATCTATCATCTTCAACCGCATGGGCATCGACACAAAATCTGTGCTGGAAGCAGCGGGGACGAAGTGGAATTTCCTCAATTTCCGACCGGGGTTGGTCGGCGGACACTGCATTGGCGTGGATCCGTATTATCTGACTTATAGAGCCGAGATGATGGGCTATCATAGTCAAGTCATCCTGGCAGGACGGCGCATCAATGACGACATGGGCCGATATGTCGCAGAAAATTGTGTCAAGAGCTTAATTGCAGCGGACAAAGCGGTCAAGGGTGCGAAAGTCGCAATCCTGGGCTTTACATTCAAGGAGAATTGTCCGGACACGCGCAACAGCAAAGTCTTCGACATCGTGAAGGAGCTGCGCGAATACGGCATTGATCCATTGATTGCGGATCCGGTGGCGGATGCATCTGAAGCGCAACGGCTTTATGACATCAAGTTTGCCGATGCTTCGCAACTTCGCGAATTGGACGCAGTCATCCTGGCAGTCGCGCACACGCAATTTGCGGATATGTCGATGGATGACATCGATGCATTCTTCGGCACCGGCCGCAAGATCTTGCTAGACATCAAGGGTTTGTTCAACCGTAAGGCATACGAGAACGCCGGCTACCTCTATTGGAGGCTGTGAGACAGCATGGCATTGGGGGGGGATACTTCGGACCGCAATGTCCACGATTGCGCTATTGGCAAACAGAAACAGATTTCAGAGATTAACCATTACATACTGTCACATTAATTTTAATTTTTACAGATAATTTGCAAATATTGAAATTAGCACGATATTATACCGTATCACAAAAACGGAAGAGAAGCTTATGCTAATTCATTTTTCCACAGAAAATTTCAGATCTATTCGGAATCGATGTGATTTTTCATTGAAGCGCAATGGTCAGCCGAAGATTCTTTCGGAGAACTTATTTTTTTCAGCGCCATTAAAAAGCCAAGTGTTAAAGACGGCGATTTTATATGGCGCGAATGCCAGTGGCAAGAGCAATTTTGTCCGTGCTTTGTGGGCGATGCGAACGATTGTATTGCAAAAGGGCGTGGAGTCCAATATTTGCAAACAGTTGCTAGAGCCATTCAGA
>CAVGNO010000180.1:0-2604 GCA_963630475.1 Blautia faecis
GCGCAATGCTTATGCCGACAAAGCCGCGGCAACCATCCTGCTTAATCCAGTATGAGTTGTTTTTTGCGTTGCGCTCAAGCCGCGCTTGCGAGAAATCCGGCGAGAACGCAGTCGCGTTCGGACTCATCAGCAACGCTAGCTGGACAATAATTAACGTGAGAAGTAATCGGATATTCATGTTCTAAATGTTGTGTGTGGATTGTGTAGAAGTGTGTCTAGTGTAATTTTGTGTAGTCAAGACGCGCTTGCCAAGATTCAAATGAATAGCCGGCAAATTCATTACTACCAGGGCAGTAACCTTGCCATTTGCCCGCATAGTTGGTGGTTTGGTCCCCGATAACCAGTGCGCCAATCACATGACCATCGGCGAGCAGCATATTGTTGCGGTTGATCCCATGATTCCAGCCTAAACATGATGAACCAGTGAGTGCAATATTACCGGTATTGTAGGCACTATGCGCACATTCTGCCTGTGAATACGGAGTAATCGCTGCATCCCCGGCCTTGCGGCGAGCCATAGACTGATTTTCAGCGACATAGATGGTATTGGCTGGATTTCGTACTTGACTGATAGTCGGCGAAGATGCGCCATTTACAGCACCAAACATTATGAATGGCATTCCATAGCTTAACAGCGCGCAATTGTCGCTGGTATAGCCTGTCCAGGGCTTTCTTGTATCGGTCGGACAACGGAAAGTCTTCCAGCCACTGGCTCGGCAATTCCAATAATTAATCATCGGCAGCCCAAGCAGATTCTTCCCAAATTCATACGGCCAGTGATACCACTGCGTATCAGTTGCCGGAATTCCTGGTGTATTACCTGTGGCACATGGCGGAGCGAGAAAATCATTGTAGTGATTCTGATAGAATGTAGCAGCCAGACCAATCTGCTTCAAATTGTTCTTGCATGACACGTCACGCGCTTTGTCACGCGCTTTCGCAAGGGCCGGTAACAGCATTGACGCTAGGATTGCAATGATTGCTATAACAACTAGTAACTCTATCAGCGTGAAGACGTTATGTTTTTTTTGTTTCATGACTTTCTCCTTCTTGTAAAAGAAAAAAAATAGCACAGTCATAGTACACGTATATATTATAAGCAAATCCGGTGCAAAATCAAGAGCGTTCTGCAGTCTTTTGCAACATTTTGATTCATTTTGATTATAGTATCTGGCGTGTCCAGTCATTTTTTTCCATATCTATGCTATAATGCCGAAGAACCAAGTCAAGAAATTTGAATATCAGCGCATACGCAACTACGTCATCAATATGGCATTCCGTGCGGGGAATGAGTCGCTACTGCTGCCATCGGCGCGCGATTTGCAGCGCCGCTTCAAAGTCGCGATTGCGACTGTCACGAAGGCGCTGAATACACTGCACGCGGATGGCTATACGATTGTGCGCCGCGGCATCGGTACATTCACCAATCCGCAACGGCAGGGCTATGGCGTCCCAATGCGCGTTGTCGGATACCTCATTAATCGCGGCCAGGACCTACTCAACGACTATTCGAATTGGAATACAATCGCACTGGCGGGACTGGAATTGACCAAAAATGACTGCGTCCTGCGCGAGTTGCGTTTTGACGAAGCTGTCTGCGATCAGCGTATCATCGATATATTGTCGCCGATGGGGCTGGACGGCATCATCTACTGCGGCAACAATCCGGAAATCCTCGCTGCGCTGTCGCTGTTTGCCGAGGATGGTTTGCCGGTAGCCGTATTGATGCCGAACGACAATTTTTGCAGTTACGACCACGACTTGGTTGAATCGAGCCGTCAGCTTGGCCACATCCTCATTGAGGAATCGCGCCGCAGTGTCTATTGCGTAATCAATTTCTCGCAGAATTCGTTCTTGAGCGGCTTTGAGCGCGCGGCTGAAGAAGCGGGGAAGCCGCTGGATGTCACGATGATTCCGACTGTAGACAAGCTCAAGCTTGCATTACAGAATGGCATTCCGGACGCAATCTATATCACTGGTTACCGCGATAAGCTCGTGCTCGATCTGCTGGAAGAAAAGCATATCGACATCCAGCAACGTTGCCGGCTGGCATCATTTCGCCCGAAAATTATCGACACGCGTTTTTGCGGCTGGCATCAGCGCCCAGCAGAAGAAAAAATCGCCGGCACAGTCGCAAACGACATGCTGACGATGATGAACGGAACAAAGGTGCCTATCGGATGCCGGAAATTTCCGTGCGAATTCCTCAAGGTTAATATGTGATTGTATGGCCGAGGAGACGCCCGGCCATACAACCCGTACGGATAACTATTTGCCCCACTTGAGCATATTCTTGAGCTTATTCTGCCGGAATGCCTCTTCAGTGATGCGGACGACTTCGCGTGCTTGTTCAGCTGTAATCGGATACGGCTTGTTCTCGACTGCGGACTCGTAGATCTTCTCCCAGATCGCATAGAACGGGATGTCCGGTACTTGATAGCTTGATTCGACAAAATAGAGCTTCTCGTCGAAATTGCCGTATGCCAGCGGTGCTTGCTCCGGATGCGGCTTGAGCGCCTTCAATTTTACCGACGGATCCAATGCGCGGACATTGATGCGGTCGCTGCCATCGTAGACGATCGTGCCATGCGCGCCGATGATTTC
>CAVGNO010000180.1:2614-3741 GCA_963630475.1 Blautia faecis
CCTCGATATCGACCAAGCGGCCATTTTTGCCGCGCAACAGAATTTTGAAGAGGTCATCGCCATCGCCGATTGAAATGACGCGGCGGACATCGGACCACATATCGACGACCGGCGAATCGAGCAGCTGCAATCCCTGGTCAATCAGATGCGGCCCCCAGTTGCTCAACAGCCCGCCATAGAAGCGTGTCATCGTCATCCAGTCATTACGGCGGCAGTAGCCGACACTGCGGTACAATTTGATATACTGCACATCGCCGATGACGCCGTCCGCAATGAGCTGCTGCACTTTGACAAATGCGGCTTCAAAACGGCGGTTGTGGCGGAAGAAGAGCTTGTTCGGATGCTTCTCTGCGACCGCCATCAGCTCATCAAACTGCGCAACCGAGCACGCGACCGGCTTCTCTATCACCGCGCTCTTCCCAGCTTCCAGAATCTTGATCGCCATCGGTACATGATCCGGATGGCGCGTGCCAATCGTAATCATATCGACACCTTTGTCGTGCAGAAGGTTGTTCAACGACAAGTATGTCTTGACTTCACCCACTGACTGCGGCAGATTCTCGATGCGCTCCGGGTCATTGTCCGCTATCGCGACAAGCGAATACTTGTCCGGATAACGCAACATCTCCTCGGCATGACAATGGCCAATTCGGCCAAATCCAACAATTGCAACTCTGATTTTACGCATTTTGGATGCTTCCTATGTATTGAAAGACTCTCTAGTACTTCAATTCAATCATGCAATGACATGTAAAGGACGGCGCGGCGAGCTCGATGCGGCCATCGGTTGCGTATGTGAATGCAAGCTGCTCGCCGGATGGAACAATGCGCGCGGACGTGATTTTGCGCGGAAGCTTGAGACTGATGCGTGTCGCACTCGCGGGATTGAGCTCCTCAATGACTTCTAATGCGCCGCGTCCCGAAGTATTGCCGCCATCAAGCTGGACGACTCCGCCGCGCAAGATCGTGTTCGCATAAAGCAGATGGAGGACGTAACGCGACTCATCCTGCTGCTCCATCAGCGTGACACGCCCCTGTGATGGCAAGCCGGCGATGTTCAAGACGCTCTCGCTGCCGATAAATCTGCGCAACGCATTGACCACATACTCTTTGAGGACAACTGCGCC
>CAVGNO010000181.1:0-837 GCA_963630475.1 Blautia faecis
CGGCTCAATCTTTTCGACATGCGTCACTTTATCGCGCTGCGCCGCCAAAACGCCAGTCAATTTCAAGCCCGCAGTCGCCTCATACAGCAAAATATGCAGAATTACCGACAGGATTACCGCTATGATGATAAATCGCCGAGATGACATAATCATGATGCCGTAGGCCGGCTCGAACGCACTAATGCGACACTGCCGGTACGCGCTAATTCAATTACCCCGTAGGTCTTCATCAACATCACAAATTCCTCGAGTTTCTCCGTGACATCCGTGATCTGGATAATCACTGAATCGGGCTGTATCCCGACTACGCGCGCGTCGTATGTCGCCGCAACTTGCATCAACTCGCGCCGCTTCGTTTCGTCCGCTCGGACTTTGATTAACATCAACTCACGCGCAACAAAGCCGCCTTCAGTCAGACGCGTCACTTTCACGACATCGACCAGCTTGTTGAGCTGCTTCTCTATCTGCTCTAAAATATCGCTGTCGCCATGCGTGACTATCGTCATCCGCGAAAATGCCGGATTCATCGTCGGACTAACCGTCAGACTGTCGATGTTATAGCCACGCCCGGAAAACAATCCGGCAACACGCGACAAAACACCAAAACGGTTATCGACTAAAACTGAAAAGGTCTCGCAATACATTTAGCAGGGATGAACAAGAGGAATTTTTTGAGTTTTCGCGCACACCGACATAATATAAGGATGCTATGCTCAAAATTCCGCTGAAAACGTATGATTTTATTGACCGATCAGCACGCGCGGATTACGCTCGGTCAGCTGCGTCCAGAACTCCTCGCCAAGTGCGCCGGCAATCGCTTTATGCGCAACGCTAAGC
>CAVGNO010000181.1:973-1796 GCA_963630475.1 Blautia faecis
CGCATCGGTGGAAAGATAGACTTGCTGCGGCGCAAAACGCATCAGCTCCAGTGCAGAATGAATCACTTTGCGCATCCAGAATGTATGGACAAATGTATCGGCGTTGAATTGCAAGCGTAATCCGCGCTCAAAAAGCTCCTTGAGCTGCGCTGTATGCTCGCAAAAGCCGGGCTGGCGTTCGGGATGCGCAATCACAATATGCTCCGGTGCATCCTGATGCAATTGCGCTTGAAACAGTATGTCGCCTGCACGCAATACATCCGCAGCCGGCGGCAACTCAATTAACACCGCACGCGGCGTCGCTTCCCCTTGTGTCGGATAGCACATCCCCGGAAATTGCCGCAATGTCTCAAATGGCGTCTCATCAACTTGAAATTCACCTCCGCACATAATTTCCAGCTGCAAGTCGTGTTCCTTCAACGCGTGACGCAACTGCGTTGCCGCATTCTCACGCGCAACTAATTGCGCTGCAAAGTCTATCGGATAACGAAAATGCGGTGTCGCGACAATCTGCGTGATGCCATCATCAACTGCTTGATGCGCCAGCTCCAAAGACGTCTCCAGATTCGGCGCACCATCATCAACGCCCGGCAATATATGACAGTGTAAATCAATCATTGCTTGCTCTCCACAGTATACGCATTGAAGACTGCCGGCGGCACATCGTCATACACTTTGTCCATTGCCGAAATGACCTTGATACTCATGTAAACGCGATTTTTGTCCGCATCCGGCGTGCCATGAGCTTGAATCTGATTGACAACCGGCAATGGGAATATGCACTTGATCTTCACCATCTCGCCATCCCGCCAGCGCATCGGGT
>CAVGNO010000181.1:1806-3730 GCA_963630475.1 Blautia faecis
CAATATTACTTGCAATTTGCCATTGCACTCGATGTGCCCCACGCATTCCAAGTAAAAATCAACTTCAAATGGACTGCTCATCGTCAACGCATTCTCCGCCGCAATCTTGATGCCACGCAATAGCAATCCCGGCGCGACTACCGAAAATGGCGCATCTGCACAATTTGCGACAAATTCACGCTGGCGATACGTCAGCGTATCACGCGCAAGCGAGTTGAGCAGCATAATCGCTTCAAAATTGTCCGGACACTCCTTCAGACAACGCATCGCTGCATTGACTGCGCTCTCATTTTCCCCGAGAAGAATGCTTGCACGCGCGATATACAGCTCAATCACATGCGATTGATACCACCCGTCAAGCTTGCCGCTGTCTATCGCTTCACGCAATGACAACAATGCATCACGATGCTGCCGCACATTCGCCGGCAAAACCGCATCCGGATATAATACCGCAAGACGGATGGGCAGGGCATGTTGCAGGAATGCATGGCGCACACGCATCCGCTCCGGAACCGCTTTCGGCGTATTCACTAAACGCAACGCCGCTTCCAAAATCGAAGCGCTGGGCTTTATCTGCGTACTCCACGCAAACGGCATTAGCGTCGCTATCATCTCGTCTATCTGACCGCATTTGTAATACTTGCTGGCCTGAAGCAAAATCGCCGGCATGTTATAGCAAGTGTATTTCTTGAACAGCGACTGAATCAGCTCATCCGGTATCGACGCTTCGTCATTGCCATACTGCTCAAGCAACTTGTCACAACTCGCCCGATGCAACCTGTCCACCGCTTCATACCATTGCATCCAAAGCGCATTCATATTTTTTGCATTCCCCGACAAACGGTCCAGGAGAATTCTGCAATTCATGTACTCTAGCTGCAATTCCGGCTCCGCAGCAAAGTCGTTTTCCACAGTAAAACGCAGCAGCAAATCCTCCGCACTCTTAAAATTGCCTTGACGCAATAATGTCGCGAACAACACCGGCATCACCGATTGCGTCGGCGGACAATACCGCGCGAGCTCATCCGCAGAGACGCAAAGCTGCGTCAAATACCACATCTGCGCGAAAAGCTCCTCCGGCGCAAGCTTAATCCAGTTGCTGTACGCTTCCAATGCCTCAAGCCGCGTCACTTTATTCGGATTGCGACGGAACTCACGCATGCACGCTTTTGCATATATGTCGTTGTATTGCACAATCGTCGGCGCACTCCTGACTAGTTGGCGATAAAATTCCAACGCGCCCTGATGACGGCCTAGCGCATCTTCCGTAATCGCTTGCCATACAATCACTTCACTGCGCGATGGCGCGCGTAGCCGCGCACTCTTCAGTCGTGTCGCCGCTAAATTGAGCTGCGTGCGCCGTTTCAATGGCGTCTGCACGCTATTTTGCAATGCACCACGATATAGCACTTTCCCCAGCCGTAAATTGACTGACGCGTCATTTGGACGCTTTTTCCGCGTCTTCTCGCCCAGCTTGATGAGGCTTGAAACACTGGGCTTGCCCAGCCCACGTGGCGCATAATCCGGCTGCGATTTCATCCAGAAAATGTCATTATACACTTGTCCCGGAATAGCATACGCATTGAGGATGAAATGACACGACAGCGCAACCACAATGAGCGCAAAACGCCAAGTGAAACGCCGGGAAGACGCCAGAGCAGGGCGGCTATCCGCATCCGCCTGCAGATCGCTACTCTCATGATGACGATGATGCGGGACGCAACACCCCGCCAAAATGCCAAATAACGCCGCAATCGCCATCAAATTCGGCCCCGCATGCAGATTGAAATCAAATATCTCGTGGACAGCACACGCAATTAACGCTGAAAATGCCGCACTGCCTGCCAGAAAACGCCGCGGATCCCGCTGCTTCAGCAACGCGATAAAAGAATGCGTCATAAAATACACAAGCAAAATGACCATG
>CAVGNO010000182.1:0-3653 GCA_963630475.1 Blautia faecis
GGACAAGACGCGTATTTTGTCGGTCTTTAACCACATTGTGCCGCAACTTGCTCAGGAAAATCGTAAATTCCAATACTCGAAGATAGCAAAGGGCGCTCGTTCTCGCGAATATAGCGGTTGTGTCCAATGGCTGCTTGATGCCGGTGTCATCTCAATTTGCTACTGTCTGAATTTTCCTGAATTGCCACTCAAGGGCAATTATGACGAATCGCGCTTTAAGCTTTATATCGCCGATACCGGTTTGCTGATTGCAATGCTTGATGACGAAGTGGCCGATGATTTGCGGCAGAACCAGAATCTCGGTATCTATAAAGGCGCACTCTACGAAAATTTCATCGCGGAAGCTTTGGTTAAATCCGGGTACGACCTCTATTATTACTGTCGTGATGATTCTAGCATCGAAGAAGATTTCTTTGTGCGGACTGCATCGCAGCTAATCCCCGTCGAAGTGAAAGCAGGCAATGCAAGAGCGCGCTCGTTGCGCACATTGATAACATCAGAACACTATCCGCAAATTGAATGCGGTATCAAGTTTGCCAAAGCAAATATCGGTAATGCACAAAATGTTACGACTCTTCCGTACTTCTGCGCATTCCTGCTTAAACGCTATCTTACTGCAAAACAAAAATAAAAACTATGCTTCCTCCATATATCATCTTCGACATGGATGGCGTGCTGCTCGACACGATGCGGATGTGGATCGACTTGGGGCCGATGTATGTCCGCGCACAAGGACGCACGCCGCATCCGGAATTGCAGGAGCAGATCTTCCATTTGAGCATCCGCGAAGCCGCAAAAATGCTGCGTCACGACTATGCGCTGCCGCTGACTGACGACGAGATTATCGCCGGCATCACCGCGATGGCGGATTCATTCTACACGGAAAAAGCGCCGCTGAAACCCGGCGTCGCCGAGACGCTCGCACAATTGCATACGCATAATTGCAAATGCTATGTCGCGACCGCATCCGCTATCAGCTTAGCGCAAGCCGCATTTAAGCGCACTGGAATCGCACAATATTTCACCGACATCTTCTGCTGTACAGAGATGAAACTGGAAAAGACTGACCCGCAATTCTTTTCAGTATTAGCGAATACATTATGCACTACGCCCGAAGATATGGTCCTCGTGGAAGATAACCTCCATAATATCGAAGCGGCTAAATCTGTCGGAGTGCATACTATCGCACTCTACGATGAGCCCTCCGAAAATTACTGGCCTGCGTTATGCCAGGAGGCAGAATTCGCGTTCAAAAATTTTTCCCAAATCCTCACAGTCCTCAATTAACCGACTCCAATGAGCATCGTATTCAATGAAGCGCACAAGCGCTTTACTCTCAATGCAGGAAAGAGCACGTATATCATGCAAGTCGCACCATGCGGAGCTCTCGAACATATCTATTTCGGCGCAACGCTGACCGGATACGACGAATCATTCGCCGATGAAACGGCGCGCAATGTCATTCAGCGCGAACGCCCAAGCTGGATTGATCGCGAATCACCTGCCGGGCTGTGCTTGGAATACACTAGCAATGGCATTGGCGATCTCGGCATCTCAAGCGGACTAATTCGTACCGCAAAAGGAAATATCTCCGAAGTGCCGCTGTATAAGAGCCACCGCATCTTCAAAGGCAAAGCCGACCTCAAAGGCATGCCGTCGTCGTATGCTAATGATGATGATTGCGATACGCTTGAAGTGACGCTGCGTGACGACCTCACCGGTATCGAATATATCCTCAGCTACGCGGTATTCGCGAAGCTTTCGGTGATTGCACGCTCGATGCGCGTCGTAAATTGCAGCGATACACCCGCGATGATCGAACGCCTTTACAGCGCGACAATGCATCTGCCAGGCTCCGTCGCAGGCTATGATCTGATTTCCTTCCCCGGCGCATGGGCGCATGAACGCATGCTCGACCGCAATCCAATTACACGCGGCGTGAAATGCATCGGCAGCTCCCGCGGCACGACTGAGCATACGATGAATCCGGCGTTTATCCTGGCTGAGCCGAGCACAACCGAGACGAGCGGCATGGCAATCGGCGAATTGCTTGTCTACACCGGCTCATGGCAAGCCGAAGTGGAGCAGGGCGATGCCGGCTCCATCCGCACTGTCTTCGGACTGAATCCGAATAATTTCCATTGGCAGCTGCTCCCCGGCGATGAATTCCAGACGCCAGAAGTGCTGCTGATGTGGAGCAACGCCGGCTTGGAAGAGCTCACCCACACATCACACGATTTCTTCCGTGCGCATATCCTGCGCGGACCATGGCGCGATCTGGAACGCCCTGTGCTCATCAATAACTGGGAAGCCACATACTTCGATTTTAACGAGGAAAAACTGCTCTCCTTGGCGACAACCGCGAAATCCCTCGGCATCGAAATGCTCGTGCTGGACGACGGATGGTTCGGTCATCGCGACCGCGATGACTCTAGCCTCGGCGACTGGTTTGTCGATAAGAAAAAACTGCCCTGCGGCATCGATGGCCTCTCAAAGAAACTCCATGCGCTCGGCCTTAAATTCGGCCTCTGGTTTGAGCCGGAGATGATTTCCGAAGATAGCGACCTCTATCGCGCCCATCCGGATTACTGCTTGCATATCGATGGCCGCATCCGCTCGACATGCCGTCAGCAGATGGTGCTCGATATGAGCCGAAAGGAAGTCGTCGATTGCATCTTCGACCAGCTCTGCAAAGTCTTCGACAACGCGGAAATCGACTACATGAAGTGGGATTGCAACCGCGTCATCAGCGAAGTCGGCTCCGCCGCATTGCCGCCGGAACGCCAGGGCGAAGTGCTACATCGCTATGTCCTCGGCTTCTACGATCTGATTGGACGCATCACTAAACGCTACCCGAATCTGCTCATCGAGGGATGCGCTGGCGGCGGCGGACGCTTCGATGCCGGCGTGCTCTGCTATACGCCGCAAATCTGGTGCAGCGATAACTCGGATGCGTCCGCACGGCTGTTCATCCAGTATGGCACGAGCTTCTTCTATCCGTGCTCGACGATGGGCGCGCATGTCTCCGACTGCCCGAACCACCAGCTCCACCGCATAACGTCATTCGAGACACGCGGACTGGTCGCACTGGCCGGTACATTCGGATATGAACTGGATCCGACTCGCATCAGCGAAGAAGACCGCCAGCAAATCCCCGCGCAAATCAAACGTTTCCACGAATTGCACCATATCGTCACATCTGGCGACTACTACCGCAATATCGCGCCGAATAATAATAATGTCTGCGCATGGTCATTCGTCAGCAAAGACCGCAGCGAATGCATCGCAACCGCAGTCACTGTGCGCGCAGTCGCATCATCACCGTACTACTTCTGCAAATTCCGCGGACTGGACGCCGATGCAATCTATGCCGACCAAGATGGCCACGAATACTCCGGCTCGATGCTGATGAATATCGGCCTGCGTGTCGATGGATGGCTCTATGATGGCGCAGCCCGCTTCTGGCACCTGAAACGGAAATAACCCACGCCGCCGCCATACGCGCGGGGGATACGGCGCATGGAATATTTCCCGATGTAGGGCCGGGGCTTGTCCCCGGCCGCTCGGCGGTTTGTGCCCGGCGGCCCTGTGCATGGAAATTTCCCGAAGCGTGCGCTTCGGGCACAGAACAAGTAGGGCCGGCGGCTTGTCCC
>CAVGNO010000183.1:0-1684 GCA_963630475.1 Blautia faecis
GGATTTTTGCGTACTGCATGTCATAGCCCTCGCCACGCGGTGTCGGCCACGTCGTCATGATTGCCGGAAATGCGATAAGCAATGCAACGCGCCCGACTAATGCGGGATTAAACGGATTGCAGCCGATTCCGCCATAAATCATCTTGCCGATGACAATTGCGAAGAATGCGCCGACAACGCAGATCCACGATGGCGTATTAGAAGGCAAATTCATGCCGAGCAAAAGACCGGTGACTGCAGCGCTTAAGTCATCCAGTTCGCTACGGCGCTTCATCAGCTTCGTGCAGAGGAACTCAAAGCAGATGCACGCGGCGAGGCATACCGCCAAAACTCGCACTGCACCGAGTCCAAAGAACCAGACACTTGCAAAACAAGCCGGCAACAACGCGATAATCACCCATAACATGATGGATGTGACTGTGCTCGCACTGTGAAAGTGCGGAGATGGCGAGACAACCAGATGCGGTCCGCCAAATTTCAGGCTTTCAGGCTTTTTTTCGCTGTTTTCCATAAGATATTCGAGTCCTCAACCTTTTTGAGCACGCAGTTTTGCGCCGACTTCCGCTTTCGCACGCTTCAAATGCTGGACAAGCGGCCGGCCAGCGGGACAGACAAATGAACAGCAGCCGCATTCCATGCAGTCCATTACATGCCAATTCTGCGCATCATCAAAACGCTCATTTTCAATTTGAGTAGAGAGGATGCCAGGCATAAGTTGCATCGGGCATGCGTCATTGCAACGCCCACAGCGCAAGCACGCTTTCGATGTGTACTGGAATACTTCAGAAGGCGCCATCAGCAATATGCCTGAAGTATTTTTCATCACCGGCACTTCACCGGAATAGACTGCCATGCCCATCATCGGGCCGCCGGAGATGATTTTGCCGACTTCGCCAGTGATGCCGCCGGCAAATTGCACTGCCGCTTCGTATGGCGTGCCGACACGCAAGCGCCAGTTGCCGGGATTCGCCACGGGCGTGCCGGTAATTGTCGTGATGCGCTCATACAGCGGCTTGCCGTCCAATACCGCATCGGCAATTGCTGCCGCAGACGCGATATTTTGTACAACGCAATGCACTTCGGAAGGCAGACTGCCAGTCGGGACGCGCCGCCCTGTAATTGTGTAAATCAGCTGCTTCTCCGCGCCCTGCGGATAGCGCACATGAAGCGGTACGACTTCAATCGGCGTCGCAAATTGAGCGCATTCCTGACGCAAGCGCTCGATTGCATCCGGCTTGTTGTCCTCAATTGCGATATAGATGCGCTTTACGCCGATGATATGCGCCGCAATTGCAATGCCATTGAGAATACGCACGGGCTCCTCCAGCATCAACCGGTGATCCGCTGTCAAGCATGGCTCGCATTCAACACCGTTGATAATCAGCGTATCAACTGATTTGCCTGCCGGAATCGACAATTTGATATGAGTCGGAAATGCTGCGCCGCCCATGCCGACAATGCCTGCGTCAGCAACGCGCTGCCGCAATACATCCGGAGCACTATTCTGCCAGTCCGTGATTGGCGGTAGCGGTTCGCATGCCGCATCCTCGCCATCGGCTTCCAGGACGATGCATGGCAACTGCGTGCCTAGCGGTCCGATGCAAAAGCTCGTAGACTTGATTTTGCCCGATGTCGGCGCATGAATCGCCGCTGATACAAATGACGCCGGTGACGCCAGCAACTG
>CAVGNO010000183.1:1694-3576 GCA_963630475.1 Blautia faecis
CTTTTACAACTGGCTTTGCGGGAGCGCCAATATGCATCGAAAGCGGAACCGTGTACAGCGGCAGCAACGGCGCTTCCTGGATTGCAACGCCACGCGCGCTCTTGTTTTCTGCGGGATGAACACCGCCATAAAAATGTGAAATCCGGCTCATCGTTAATTCTTCCGTAAAGCGTGAGTGGGGCATACTGCGGCGAGCGTCTCATCCGGCGGATTGCCATAATTGACTACTGCCAGCGAAATGCCGCTGTCCATCCGCATATTCTCCGGCGCAGTGCGTACGCATTTGCCGCAGCCAATGCATGAGCTCTTGCAAGCCGCCATCTTCTGCGCGCCTTTCAGCGGAGACGAACAGAATACATGCAATTGCGCGCTGCGCGGCACGAGCTTGATCAACTTCTTCGGACAGCTCATTACGCATTTGCCACAGCCCTGGCAAAGCTCTTTGTGGACGACTGCCAAATTCCCACTGGTTATCTCGATTGCGCCGTACGGACATGCGCGTGCACATGCGCCCAAGCCAATGCAGCCGTATGTGCAAGTCTTTGCGCCAGCTGCGACAATCATTGCGTCACGGCAATTGTTGATGCCGTTGTACTGCGCTTGGCGCGTCGCATGGCAGTCGTCACCACTGCAGCAGACAATTGCGACTTTGGGCTCACGCGCTTCGACCGCAACACCGAGCAACTCGCTTAACGCTTTGAGCGCTTCCGGCTTTTGTGACGGGCATAAGCCGGGCTTGGCCGTGCCCTTCGCCATTGCGCTTGCATACCCCGCGCAACCGGCAAAACCACATCCGCCGCAATTTGCGCCCGGAAGCAACGCAGTGATTTCCTCGACTTTTGTATCGACTGGCGCAGAGAAATATTTTGATACTAGTGCAATCGCGATGCCGGTGACTAATCCGACTATAGTGATGATGATAAATGTGCTAGCCATAAACGCCGTTGCCTCCCTCCCGCATTATTCACCCAATCCGGAGAAGCCCATGAATGCCATCGCCAGCAGCCCTGCTGTAATTAAAGTCAGCGGCAAGCCCTTCAAGAATTCCGGCGGACGTGCCAACTCGAGGCGTTCGCGAATACTGGAGAAAATGAGCAACGCCAGCGCGAAGCCAGCTGCGGACGCCGCACAAAATACCATGCTCCGGAAGGGCAGGAAGCCCTCCTGCGTGCACATGATAGCAGCGCCCAAAACCGCGCAGTTCGTCGTGATTAACGGAAGATAAATGCCTAATGCCGAATATAACGGCTTGGAAAAACGCATCAATAGAATCTCGACAATCTGAACAATGCCCGCAATTACGAGAATAAAGACAATCGTGTTGAGATATGTGACATCAAACGGAACTAACAGCCAGTGATAAATGCAGGATGTAATAAGCCCCGATACCGCCATCACCGCAATGACCGCACCGCCCATGCCCAACGCAGTCGAAGTCTTCTTCGATACGCCCAAAAATGGACATATCCCAAGAATACGGGTCAAAACAAAATTATTAACCAGGATACACCCGATAATTAAACTGAAATATGACGCCATGCGAAGATAGTCAGGTGGGGAGAAACAGATTCAATGACAACGTAGTTTGCGTAACCCTTGTAATATAATCATTAGCATTGCGACACAAGCCAAATAAACCAAATTTCCTCCCATCCGTGAAGCAAAAACTCCACGGACGGAAGGAAACAAATATCTATTTATCCGTGCGTACTCTGGCTGTAGAGTCGCGCACAATCAATTCGGGCGTCACGCGATATTGCAGTGGCGCAGCATTTTCTCCTTGACGGCGCTTGAGCAGGATGTCGCCGGCGATGCGGCCAATCTGATAGAAATCATGCGCAACTGTAGTCAATGGCACGGGAAGCCACGCGGTTTGATTGAT
>CAVGNO010000184.1:0-3510 GCA_963630475.1 Blautia faecis
GCCAGCGATTGAATAATTCGAGATGGACAATGCGATGCCGGCGGTTTTCGAAGGAAAAATCCGGCACAATCACTTCGCGGCCATTGCCACGCAAGAAGGGCACATCGGTGACGATATGCCAGTCGGTGACAGTACGCTGGAAATGCTGGCTGAAGAGTTTGATTTCATCCGGCAGATATGCGGCAAAATTCTGATATGGGCATTTTAGCGCGCTGGTGTAGTCGAGTTTAAGGAGAGCAGGGCGCTCTTTCCATTCGACATTTGCTTCCAGCTCCCATTCATCCATCGTGCAGATTGCGGGGAAGAAGATAGCTAGCTGCAACCCATAGCGGCGACTCTGTTCGAGGATGCTGGCTGGGCCATCAATGCGCATGCGCATCTCGTAGAATTGCGCATTTTTGTTTGCAGAGTCAGCATTTTGTCCCCGCGCAGACATTGGTGTGGCATCGCCATCGATCGTGCAGAGCAGTTGGAAAAAGCGCAGATATGTAAAGAGTCGGCGCAAGCGCGGAATTTCGCGTGTACGCACAGTGACAGTGATATTTTTTGCGGAAAGGAGGATGCCCTGGACGAGTGCGACGTCATAGCGATCCAGCAGTTGCTGTTCAGTGATGTCATCGAATTTATCCAGACAGTCGTAGTAGGGTAGGTCGCCATACAGCTGATTTCCTGTCAGCAATATGTTATCCGGCAGATGCGTTTTTAGGAGACGGCGGAAATCCGCCAGCGTCGTCAGTGGGTCATCGCTGTTCAGCATTGTTGCGGATGCGTGAAAGACTTCGTTGCGTAAGCCGGCATAATCGCGTTCGATTGCGCCTGTGAATGTACAGCGGTCTTCCAGGAGCTTGCGGATTGCCATCGCAAAACGCCGATCTGTTGCGCCATTGACAATTGGCGTAACGATTGAATCAATTTCGCTTGCGCTCAAGTGGCGTTGTGCTGCATCGCGATATAGCTCAAGCAGATGCTGTGTCACTAGCAGTTGCAATGCATTTGCCGGCCGCAGGAAACTGGGGATTACCAATTCCTTGCGGATGTGTGCCGAGATGAGCGCGGGTGAGAGCATAAGCGCAATTTAGTCCTCGCAGATGATTTCGCCATCTTCGTAGCATGCGAGGAGATAATCGGGATTCTGGTAGAATAAGTCGCTATTGAAATTGCTGATGGCGTCAGTGATAAACGAGTTGTAGACAGCCATGATGGTAGCAGGCAAGTCACCATCTTTGCATGCATTGCGGATTAACCGCATATAGACTTTCCCGATATCCCAATAGCTGGGGACATTATACTTGCAATCGGCGACATTATCAAAGTCTCCGACAGGGATTTTGCAGTAATTTTCAAAGTAGTCAGCAGTCTTTTCAATTACTTCGCAATGTAGCACATCTGCGTGGTTGTAGATATGCATGATGATGTCAATACCCAGCATATTGGCAACTGCGCCGCGCCGTTGTTTCATTTGCCGCCCGATAAACTCAATCAGGCTACACGTGAAAAAAAAGATCGTTGTCATTTATGTGTGTCATACTGTTTTGTCCCCCCTTTTTATACTAGTGAATCGAATGCGCGGTGCTGGCGGCGGCGTTCTGATACATACGTCTCTGAAGTGCCGAGGCTGACGAGCTCATAGAGCAGCGCGCTCTTGCCTGGCGCAGGACGTAAAATACGGCCGAGGCGTTGCACATGCTCGCGAATGGAACCGGAACCGGACATCACGATGCCGATATTGGCAGATGGCACATCGACGCCCTCATTGAGCACTTTGCTAGTCACGAGGATGTTATATTCGCCATCCTTGAACTTTTGCAGAAACTGACATCGCTCTGTGCTTTTAGTGTGGTGAGTAATCACCGGCAGACAAAAGAGATTGCCGATTTGATATGCCGTCGCATTATCCGCAGTGAAGATGATCGTGCGGTCATGCCGATGAATCTTGAGGAGATCCCAGAGTTGCCGCAGTTTCGCGCGCGACGAACGCGCGATGCGTTTTTGCGCCAAGTACGCATCCATCGCTTCGCGTCCACCGGGTGTGCGCACGCATGTCTGAAGGAATGCGGTCCAGCCGTTGGGCGAGGAGAAGTCGATGCGGTTGCGGTGAATGAATGCGATATACTTTTCGTGCGCGCGGTTGTATTCATCGCGTTCATCGGCGTCCATCTCGGTTTCGATTGTGACGGTGTCGTATGGCGCAAGGACATCGGCTTCAGGCAAATCCGTGATTTCTTTGCGGTAGCAGATAGGTCCGAGCAATTGCGTGTAGTTGCTGTCCAGTCCATCTTGGCGTTCGGGCGTTGCGGTGAGGCCCAGTCTGAAGGGCGCAATCGAGAATTTTGCCAGTTGCGAATATACTGCGCCAGGAAGATGATGGCATTCATCGACGACGAGGAGGCCGAAGCGGTTGCCGATTTGATCCATGCGCAATTGCGCAGAATCGTATGTCGAGACAGTAATGGGCTGGATGTCATGCGAGCCGCCGCCCAGCATTCCGATGTCACAATGGAATGCATTGCGCAGTTGCAGCGACCATTGTGCGAGTAAATCCAATGTCGGCACAACGACGAGTGTCGATCGGTTGGTGCGTGCGATTGCCAGTTGTGCAAGGAAGGACTTGCCTGTGCCGGTGGGCAATACGACGACGCCGCGGCGATGCGCTTTCTCCCAAGCGTTGATTGCGCCAATTTGATAATCCCGCGGCTGTTTGTGGCTATTTAACGCGAGTGCCAATGTGTCAAACGCTTTGGCATTATCCTGATATGGAATGCGGTTGCGATAGAGTGGCGTGACAATATCGGCGTAATGCAGCGCGGATGCGCGCCAGCATTGTTCGCGTGGATCGTATGTGCAATACGCGGCAATCTGCTCTGGCACTGATGCTTCCTGCGCATCATTGTCACGCACAATCAGAGTCCCGGATTGAAAACTTATCGTCAGCAATGCGATGATAAAATAAAAACGGGCAGTTCCGCTAATTCTTATCGAAGAAAAGCGGGGCTGCCCAATGAAGAGGTTAAGGAGAAAACGTGCTTATTAGAAGCACATGTTGATGATGGGGAAGAAGGGCAGAGTCGATTTAGTCGCGATATTCACGAGACCGATTTGCACGCCGGTGAGGAATTCGGTATAGTTGATAAGACCGACTTGCAATCCGTGGCATTCCAGCGACGTATTGATGAGTCCGACTTCGACGCCGCGGGACATATTTGCGGTATTGTTGATGAGTGCTACTTTGATACCGGCGGAATTGACGGCTTCGTTATAGAGTCCGACTTGTACGCCGGCGAATGCGCCGTTAGTGCTGTTCCACAGATTGACTTGCAATGCGGAGACGTGTGCATTGAGCTGGTCATTCTGCTCGCGGTTGATGGAGACCAGTCCGAGATCCAGACCGGTCACTTGGCCGTTATTGCCGTATGGCAGATTCAATTTCAAACCGGAGAGTGCGATTTCCGGCGGAACCAGCTGGACTTTCGGAGCCCAGACACCAATCTGGAATGCGGTCGTGTCGAATGC
>CAVGNO010000185.1:0-2221 GCA_963630475.1 Blautia faecis
ATCGCCACCGGGCTGCTGAAATGGCTCCAAATGCGCGATGCGTTCAAAGCCGCAATATGATGCGCGAAGGATTTCGCCACCCCAAATAGTCCGATCTGTCCCGAAACCAGTGCCATCAAAGGAGATTCCGAGCACTTCGCGCTCCTGGCAGTCATTTTCCGCCATGCATGCGGCAATATGCGCCCAATGATGCTGAATTGCCATGACTTCCAGTCCCAATTCATGCGCGACTGCAGTGGTATTATATCCGGGATGCAAGTCACATCCGACGAGAGTCGGCTCAATTTCCAGGAGCGTGCATAGCCGTCGAATTGATTCGCGCAATGCATTGACGCTGCGCAAATCCGCCATATCGCCAATATAAGGCGAGGGATAAAAGAGCCCGTCTTTTGCGGGACAGAATGTATTTTTCAGCTCCGCGCCAATGCCAAGCACACTGAATTTGCCCAGATTCGACACCATAAAAGGCAACGGCGCATATCCGCGCGATCGCCGAATCATATACGGATTGCCCTCAAAGTGGTCCATCACCGAATCATCAGCGCGCAACCGAATCAAACGGTCATGCGATAGAATGAGATCGCAGAATTCCCGGATTTCGTTTAACGCATCATTGTCATCACGGCAAATGGGTGCGCCGGACGCATTGCCGCTGGTCATTATCAACGCAGATGGCATTTTGGCATCCAGATCGTCATCTGCACGGAAAAGGAGCATCTGCACTGGCGCATACGGTAGCATCACGCCAATTGTCGGATTGCCCGGCGCAACGATCTGCGAGAGTGTAGATGACTGCGCGCGCTCCAGCAGAATGACCGGCTTCTGATGACCATCCAGCACTTCGGTAAGCGCTGATGGCAGGACGCATTCGCACCGCACAGTCGCCAAATCACGCATCATCACCGCAAATGGCTTGACCGGTCGGTGTTTGAGCTTGCGCAAGCGCGCAATTGCATCATCATCGTATGCATTGCATGCCAAATGAAAGCCGCCAATGCCCTTGATCGCGATAACGCCGCCTGCAAGCAATTTTTCGCGCGCAGCACGCAACGCGGCCATCCCACGAATATCTTCTTCGCCAGCCAGATAGAGCTGCGGACCGCAGTCATTGCAGCAGACGGGCTGCGCATCATAACGCCGACTCTGCGGCGAATGATATTCTTCGCTACATTGCGCGCACATCGGGAATGCCGCCATGCTCGTGCGCTCGCGGTCATACGGCATCGCATCTAAAATCGTTACGCGCGGCCCGCATGCCGTGCAATTGATAAATGGATGCAGATAGCGCCGATTGTCTTTATCATAGAGTTCTGCTTTGCACAGCGGACAAGTCGCAATATCCGGTGAGACAAAGATGTCGCCAGATTCGCGTACGCTCACGATAATTTCAAATTCCGTCGGCATCTCGGATTCATCTGCAACCCACGGCTCCTCGTCGATTTTGAGGATTGCGGAGCGCGGCGGCGCTTGATGCTCTAATGCGTCACGAAATTGAGCTAATTGCGCACTATCTTTTGCTAGCGCATGGACTTCGACAAATGAGCCCTTGTTCGCGACATCACCCAAAATGCAAAGCGTATCCGCCAGACGCTTCACAAAAGGGCGGAAGCCGACTCCCTGCACAATTCCGTAAATACGATAGATGGCGCTTTTCATCATACGCCTGTGTCATTTTTGTCTGCCAAGAGCTTCTTTGCCAATTCAATGAAGACCTGGCTGACTGGCAATGTGCGGTCGCCCTCAATCACTGTCATGCCCTGCTCTTCATAGCGATTAATATCATCGCTGCGCGGCACATCAGCGACAATCGGCAAACCCGCGCGCTGTGCGAATGCGCGGACTTTTGCTTCCTCGTCCGGGATATTACGGCGATTCATCACAATGCCGCGTACACGCGCATAACCGCGATCCGCAAAATTCCGGACTGCTTCGTTGATATTGTTCGCTGCGTAGAGCGCCATCTTCTCGCCAGATGTGACGATGAGCACTTGAGATGCATATCCCTCGCGAATCGGCGCCGCGAATCCGCCGCAGACGACATCGCCAAGCACGTCATAGAGCACGACATCAGGCTGATACGTCTCAAACAACCGCAACTCTTCCAATAACGCAAATGTCGTGACAATTCCGCGGCCTGCGCATCCCAGGCCTGGCGTCGGCCCGCCAGTCTCAATGCAGAGAATTCCGCCGAAGCCGGATTTGGCAATTTCATCCAAGCGTT
>CAVGNO010000185.1:2231-3498 GCA_963630475.1 Blautia faecis
CCACCAAGCAGATTAATCGTCGAATCGGCCTTCGGGTCACAGCCAATCTGAATGACGCGCTTTCCCGACACCGCAAATGCCGCTGCTAAATTCGACGTCACTGTCGATTTGCCAATTCCGCCTTTGCCATAAACCGCAATTTTCAATACATCCTGACTCATTTATGCGTGCGTAGTATAGTCGTTTGTCGATTCAAAGTGTAGTGGGGTGTCCAATAGCTGCTGGAAATGCGCGCGGTAGCAACGCCCGGAAAATGCGTATGACGGTACCGCAAAAAATGGCTTCTGCGCCGACCATAATGGCCGATACATCGGATCGGCATAAAGCGTAGCGCAAGACGCAAACTCGCGTACTACCGCATCCTCATCCGCAATGACGCAATCGCCGCTGGCCACGCACTCTGACACTAGCTCAAATGGCGTTAGCACACGCGCATTCTCACCGCAATCCATCTGCAATGCCGTCGCCAATGACGCGGCATTGACGCATTCGCCGACTACGCATGCGCACGCAGTGCCGCCATTATCGCCACTGTGTTGTGCGCATGGCGCAGCGCATTTGCCATTCGCGGCCGCATCGCGCAGCGCATCGCCCAGCAGTGACGCAAATTTCACGCCAAATGGCACACCGAGTACATACGGTTGCCCGAATTGCTCGCGCAGCCATTGAGCAGTCGCTAGACCATCTGCGGAGACGACGAGATTTACTGCGGCATCCCCGGCATGCTCAATCGCTTCCAATGTACATCCACCCATCGCCATACCGGCATTGAGCTGCATGCCATGACGATGCAGCCATGACGCCAGATGCTCCATCGTATCTGCGCGCGAGAAATCCAATGGCGTAACACCCAGGATATTGACGCGTAATGCGTCTCCCGCTCTTCGTTGAGTGCGCTGACAAAAGCGCTTGCACAACGCCAGCAATGCTTCGCTTGCACCGGCCAGATAGCTCTTCATGCCACTGGTATGCATTGCCAGCGTCGGAATGCCCGTCCGCGCTTCTATCTCGTATGCCAATGCATCAAAATCAGTGCCGATCATCATCGGAATCGGCGCACCACAGATCGCAATAAAACGCGGTCGCGGCGTCATCTGCATCGCGCATTCACATACATCATCGACGAAGCGCGCGTCATTGCCCATGACGGCATCCTGCTCGGTTAATGCAGAGATGAAGATTCGGCTGGGCTGCGTCTGCCAACGCGGCTCATCGTGCGTCGCATAAGTCGAATTGCATCCCGACGCATCATGCACGACCACCATCC
>CAVGNO010000186.1:0-812 GCA_963630475.1 Blautia faecis
ATACCGCTGCGGAAGCGCAACTTGGTGTGCTCGTGGTCAATTGCATAGTAACCATAACCGACGCCGCCTTCTGAACGCAACCGCAAGCCGCTCGTCGGCTGCTTCTCAAATTCCAGCTTGGCATACCATGTATTCTTTGTGCCGGCAATCTTGCGCTCATAATCCGTTCCCGCGACATATTTGCGCGTGCCAGTGACGTGATTCTCACGGTCATACTGCGCACTGCCGTATAACTTCAGCGCGTCCTCCGGACCAACCAAGTTGGCCTTCACACCGACACCGCCATTGAATTTCTCGGTGTTGCCGGTTTTGCCGTTGATATCGACGCTTAACTCGCCATCCCATTTGCGCGATGGCGGCGGCGGCGGCAATGTCGGATCCGTATCGCCATCTGCCCACAGATACTTGATGTCCGCAGGCGGCAATGCAATGGCATTGGGCGTGGCACTCTCTGCGCCGGATTCGATGACGCCCGCCGCTTTGCTACCGTCCGGACGCGCAATATTTACACTCTGTGCCGTGCTTAAACGGAGGATTTTCGATTGGTCGATTGTTACTTCGCCGGCAAAATCAGTGACAATGACCGCTTTGCCATCGCTGACGCTTTTGATGCTACCATTGATGACCGATCCGTCATTGAGCGTGATGCGGTCGGCGAAAAGACATGGGAGCGCGGCAAGTGCCGCAATGAATATGCTACGGAGAGACATGGAAAATCAGGAGTTGGCTGTTAGGTGAAAAATTATGCGTTCGTGCTGTCGCTTTCTGCTGAAGCGCTGACCAGCTTGATGCCAAGCTCATCGAGCTGCTTT
>CAVGNO010000186.1:822-2021 GCA_963630475.1 Blautia faecis
GCTTTGGATCGACATCGCTGGGCGAGTCGGTCATCAAGCACGCGGCTTTTGCGGTCTTCGGGAATGCAATCGTGTCACGAATCGACTTCATGCCGGTAATCAGCATGACAAGGCGGTCGAAACCGAGTGCGAGGCCCCCATGCGGCGGTGCGCCGAAGGAGAATGCGTCCAGCAAGTGGCCGAAGCGCAGACGCGCGGATTGATCAGAGATGCCCAGCGTCTTGAACATCAGCGCTTGCAATTGCGGCTCATGGATACGGATGGAACCGCCACCGGCCTCGCAACCATTCAGGATGACGTCGTATGCGCGTGCTCGGACTTTGCCCGGCTCGGTCTCAAGCAACGGCAGATCTTCGTCCATCGGACGCGTGAAAGGATGGTGCTCGGCAACCCAGCGCTGCTCGTTGTAATCCCAGTCGAAGAGCGGGAATTCGGTAATCCAGAGGAAGTTGAAGCGGTCTTGCGGAATGAGATTATGGCTGTCTGCGACATCAAGACGGACACGCCCCAGCGCATTGCACGCAACCCGGAAGGACCGGTCGGCAACCATCAGCAGCAAGTCGCCCGGCTTTGCTTCCAGCTCGGCAGTCAATGCCGCAAGCTCTTCTGCAGTGAGGAATTTTGCCGCCGGACCCGCAAATGCGCCGTCCTCCTCGACTTTGATCCAGACCAATCCCTGCGCACCCATGAGCTTCGCGGATTCAGTGAGCGCATCCAGACCCTTGCGGCTGATTGCACTGGCCAGTCCCGACGCATTCAATGCGCTGATTGTGCCTTTTTCCGCAATCGCCGCCGCAAATGGCTTGAATGACGAATTGGCGAAGATGCTCGTGACATTGTGCATGATCAGCCCAAAACGCGTATCCGGCTTGTCCGATCCATATTGCGTCATTGCGTCATGCCACGTCATGCGAGGGAAGGGCGTCTGAATGTCAATGCCCTTGATTTCCTTCATGATTGCCGCGAGGACCTTCTCGGTGATATCCTGGACATCCTTTTCCTCGACAAAGCTCATTTCGAGGTCGACTTGCGTGAATTCCGGCTGGCGGTCTGCGCGCAAATCCTCATCACGGAAACATCGCGCAATCTGGAAATATTTCTCGACGCCGCCGACCATGAGCAACTGCTTGTATTGCTGGGGAGACTGCGGCAGTGCGTAGAATGTGCCGGGACGCACACGCGAAGGAACGAGGTAGTCG
>CAVGNO010000186.1:2031-3465 GCA_963630475.1 Blautia faecis
CTCCGGCGTCGATTTGGTCAAAATCGGTGTCTCGACTTCGATAAAGCCGGCTTCATCAAAGACATCGCGCATCACTTTCGCCATCTTATGTCGGAGCTTGAGCGTATTGAGCAGCCCGCTGCGCCGCATGTCTAAATAGCGGTACTTGAGCTTCATGTCATCCGAAGCCGCCGGATCCTCCAAGTTGTATGGCATCGGAGCGGCTTGGTTGAGCACTTTGAATGCCGTGACTTCGACTTCAATCGCACCCGTTGCACGCTTGCTGTTCACCATGTTCTCCGGACGCGCCGAGACAATGCCCTCAACAGCAATCACCCACTCCTCACGCACTGCTTTCGCAATCTCAAATAACTCCGGATGCTTCACCGGATCAATGAATAATTGAGTGATGCCCTCGCGGTCGCGTAAATCAATAAACAGTAACCCGCCGAGGTTGCGGCTCGAATTTACCCAGCCGCATAACGCGACATTCTCGCCGACATTCGATAACCCCAGCTCATTGCAATTGTGTGTGCGCTTGTATGACATTGTACAAAATTCTTGAAAAATGACTGCGTGATTCAGACAACCGCAAAATATAAGCTCCTAACCACGCACCGTCGGCAAATTTGAGAGCGTTTTGTAACTCCACGGATTCAGGTTCTTAACAGTGAGGAGTCACATTCACTTCGCACTGTACCACTCGAGCGCTTCCGCCAACCCACGCTTGAAATCGTAATCTGGCGCATAGCCGAGCAGTCGTCGCGCTTTCGAGATGTCGGCATTGGAGTGCTTGATGTCACCGGGGCGCTCCGGACCGAAGATGGGTTCGATATTTACACCCAGCGCTTGTGTCAGTGCGTGATAGATGTCGATAATTTCCTCTCGCCCGCCGAAGGCGATATTGAAGGCTTCGCCATCGGCAGCAGATTGCGCAAAACACGCTTTGAGATTGGCCTCGATCACATTTTCGATATACGTGAAATCACGGCTCTGATGCCCATCGCCATTGATAACAGGGCGTTCACCCCTCAGGAGCATCCGGATGAACCGTGGAATGACTGCGGCATACGCGCCATCGGGATTCTGACGGCGGCCAAAGACATTGAAGTAGCGCAAGCCAATCGTCGGCAAGCCGTAATGACGCGTATATTGCTGCGCCCACTCTTCATCGCAACGCTTGGTCAATGCATAAGGCGAAAGCAGATTGCCCTCACGTCCCTCTGTCTTGGGCAGATTCGGCTCATCACCATAAACGGAAGAACTTGACGCATAGACGAATTTCCTGACGCCATGCTGTCGCGCGGCTTCAAGCATATTGAGCGTCCCCTGGATATTATTTGCACAATAAAACAACGGCATCTCAATCGACCGCGGGACACTCCCCCATGCCGCTTGATGCAATACGTAATCCACGCCATCACACGCTTTCATGCATGTATCGATGTCCTTGAC
>CAVGNO010000187.1:0-1272 GCA_963630475.1 Blautia faecis
TCGCGGGATGGTCGGCAGCGCTTGTGTGCGAAAATTCGAGCGCGAGGGATACACCAATATTCTGAAGCGCACTCATCAGGAACTAGACTTGCGCAACCAAGCGGCGGTCAAGGAGTTCTTTGAAGCCGAAAAGCCCGATTACGTCGTCCTCGCCGGCGCAAAAGTCGGCGGAATCATGGCAAATCAAAGCCATTGCGCGGAATTCCTCCTGGAAAATCTGGAAATCCAAAATAATGTCATCATGCAGAGTTTCCGCAATTGCGTCAAGAAATTCTGCTTCCTGGGCTCAAGCTGCATCTATCCGCGCCAAGCACCGCAGCCGATCAAGGAAGAATATCTGCTGACCGGACCGCTCGAACCCACAAACGAGGGCTATGCGCTGGCAAAAATTGCCGGATACAAACTCTGTCTGTATCTCTCGCGGCAATATGGCTGGGATACAGTCAGCTTGATGCCATGCAATCTCTACGGCCCTAATGATAATTATGACCTCAATGGCGGGCATGTCTTCGCAGCATTTGTGCGCAGATTCGTGGAAGCCGCACGCGAAAAACGCTCCGAGGAAATCCTCTGGGGAACCGGGAAGCCCCGCAGAGAATTCCTCCATGTCGATGATGTCGCTAACGCAGTCTACTACTTCATGCAAAGAGAGACTGCGCCCGAAATCATCAATCTCGGCTATGGCACGGATATCACAATCCGGGAATTGGCCGAAAAAATCGCATCCGCTGCCGGCTTTGAAGGAAAAATTGCGTGGGATGCGACTAAACCAGATGGGATGTACCAAAAGTTGATGGATAACACCAAAGCACGCTCACTCGGCTGGAGCCCGCAAATCACACTCGATGACGGCGTCATTCGCACCGTCACCGAATATAAAAATCAGATGTAAAATTGAGTGATTCTAATTCATGCCCGGATTGGATGCGGCCATGAATGACCAGTAAAGACTCGCAGTGGTAGCAGCGTGCGCCAACCGCCGCGTCCAGCTGGTGACAGCCTCCAAATCCGGGATGCTGCCATTGAGTTTATAGCAGGATTTAGCACTGCCATCAGTTGCAAAGAGTGGCAATGTGAATTTTCCTTGTTTGCAATTGAGCGGTTCATCGCGGAATAACGTATTGTCGATCGATGCGCGCATGTCGATGTCTTGATTGACAAAACGCCGATCGCGAATGAGCGTTTCCGCAGAGACACGCGTTTGTTTGCCATTGGCATTGGTGATGACCAACGTCAAATCTTTAGTGCCGGCAAGCGCCATTCCCATTGGAC
>CAVGNO010000187.1:1282-3372 GCA_963630475.1 Blautia faecis
GAAAAGAAGTCCTTGCTATAGTCAAAAAAGACAGTGCTTTGCCACTTGGCACCTTTGACAGTGCCCTTGCGAAATGCGCGAAGCAAACGCCCATTCTCGAATGTGATACGCAAAGGCTTCGGCATCTCTGTGATGATCACATTGAGCACTTGCTCATTGGCGTATAAATCCGGAATGAAGACGCCAACCGGACGGTCATTGCGGAAGAGCATGATGCGCTTGAATGAGTCTGGACTGTCGAATTCAACGGTCGCTTCAAGGCGACCGCTTTTCTGCTTAACGTCAAATTGCCAATTGAAATCAGCGAGCATGCGGTTGAGCGGCACATTGACTGTGACGCAATTTTGCAACCAGCTGGATACTAGATAGATTGGAATAGATTTACGTGTGAACGAAATATCACCATAACGCACGGTGAATTCCGGTTGCAATACTGGTGTGAAAGCTAATTCATGGGTCGGAATCAACCATTCTATACGCTCATATTGATCTGGCGAAACGCGTTTCGGGGGGGGGGTAATTCACATACGACGCGGCCATCCAGACCGCGTAATACGACGGAGATCTCAATTTGCTCCTTGATGCTGGATGGCATGCTCAACGCCTCGATGCGCAATTGCTCGCCTGGCAGGACTTCATGGATGTAGCTGACGAGCACATCCGGTTCACTGCTTATAATCTTTGTGCCCTTCAAATCGCTGGCATAGCGCTTTAGAGTCTCGGCTTGTCCGAATGTATAGACGCGTTCGAAGACACCAGTTTCGACGAGGTCATTCCAAGTCGTCAGATGAATCCATTGCGGATGATACTTCTTTGCATCCACAAAGCCGCGATAGAAGCTGTCGAAACCCCGGAAAGGGTTATAGAAGTCATTGAAATTTGCCAGCCATGCGCCCCAGTATCCGGGATGAAGCGTGGCGATGAAGCGTTTGCCAGTCTTCTGGCAGAATTGTGCGAGGAGCTGGTTATTCACTTCAGGCGGTTCAAAGCAGTGTGCAGGCGAATCAAAGAGATATAGTGCGTCATAGATGTCTTGTGTCTCCTCCAGTTGTTTCAAGTCCAGTTTAGCGTTAGGTAGTGGCGCGACATTGCCAATCAGGTAGATTTTGTAGCCTGCTTCGTTCATTGCAGCATGCAATTTTCGCCATTCTTCGCGCTTCCATGACCAGTCGCCATAGCCGTTCTCGCCATGGAGAAATTGGTAAGTACACACGACGTATTTGTCTCCTACTTTAGGATAATTTGGGTGATTGCCATGCTTGCCGAGTAGCTCTGGCTGAATGCTTCAATGTCTATGGTTATGCAATGAGTACCCCCGCCATGGCATACGTCGCCAATTTGCTCATGACAAAAGGTATTAACCGCATCTTGACTATGCCGTTTTTGTATAGCGACCGTGGATTATGCAAAGTGAGTTGTTCTTCCGATTATTCGCCGCGCACGCCGATCTGGCGCCATCTGTCTGCATTCAATCGCTATCTTGCATTTGCTGGACAATTCAATACCGGCGCGCTGGATCCATCAGTGCGGTTGCTCGGTGTCACCAATTGTTTTGGCGGTCACAGCTATCTGAAACCGACGCAGCAAGCCAACCAATATGCAGATAAAGTAGACGCATTGCAGGAGAAATTGGATGACGCGCTAGTCTTTTGGCGCATTTGCGCAATTGATGAATTGCAATCTGATGATAATCGCCCAGAGGTCTTGATTGTGCCGGGAAATGTGGAAATCCCAGAGATTGCAAGTGCGATTGAGCGCTGGCAGAAGGCAGGAACTCGCGTTATTGATGGTTTTGAAGAACATGATTTCCGATCTTTGAGTTATCTTGCAACGATTCATGACTACAAAGATGTGCGCATTCTGCCGTGTATGCGCGACGAAGGCTTGAGTCTCCTCATCTTCAATGCTGGTGATGACGCTATTACCTTCTCCTTTGAAGGGGCAGGACGGCACTATCGCGAATTACTTCCGCCGGATGACACACTGTCTGCATTCGCACCATTGCAATTTAAGAATGCTTGCTATGAACTCCCATTGCCGCCTTGGAATATGCGTATACTTACCATCGCGGATGTTCCGCCAGTAGTGCA
>CAVGNO010000188.1:0-3349 GCA_963630475.1 Blautia faecis
GGAGAACCATTGACTCCACGATCCGACATCGCGTGTTGCGGGAATATGGCAAAGCCGTGAATTGGTTACGCTGGACCGCGGAATCGTCAATTCCTGTTGTGAGGCCGGGGACAAGCCCCGGCCCTACACGTTCTGTGCCCGAAGCGCAAGCTTCGGGAAATGTTGTTCGTGGACATTATCGCGTCTTTTTCCGTCTCAAAAAGCCCCTAAAAAAAACGCCGGAATGCGTAAAATCGCGCATTCCGGCGTATCGATACGGTGTTGATTTTATCTTATGGTGAAGCCGATGTAGGAGACGTCGGCACCGCCGAAGACTTCTGTTGCGCCATCGCCCCAGTTGAAACCGATTGAGACGTCGTTATTGATTGTCAATGCGCCGGTGAAGATCGGTTCATCGCTTCCTTTGCGGAAGAGCTGGTATTTGCCGGATTTTAGGTCGCCTTTCAGCGTAAATGCGTGGAAGTCGGTATCCAGTTTATATTTGATGCTCGTGCGTGTGCCATTGTTTTGGTATGCGATTTCGTTTATACCGAATGCAACCCATCCGAAGCGATGTGCGTCGGTATCAGGATCATCGAAGCAGAAGCGCACCATGAATTGCGTTGATTTCTCGGCGGGTTCCGTCAAGCGGAATTCGAATCCAGCGGAGATTTTGGATGCGCCGCGCGTGAATGGCTTGGCAAAATTTGCAAATTTCTGCGGCGCGTCTTTGCCTTTGTGCTCCAGATGCAATACCGGGTGTGGGCGCTCCGCAATGTTGCGCACTTCGTAATATGCGCCGACGGATTTGCCCAGATAGCATGACGGACTGAAGAGTCCGCCGTCGGTTGGCAAGCGGCCGCTCTCCGAGATGTAGTATGTCTCGAATTCGCCTTTTTTGCTTGCTGCGATGCTGATTGAGTCGTCTCGCACGATATTCAATTTCATCGCCATGATGCGGCTGAATATGCCATTATTTCGCCAAGAGCCGAAATCGCTTTCGTCATAGATAACCAACAGCTGATTAGGCGCAGTCTCCAGAATGGATGCATAAGAGCTCCCGGAGCCGCTATACGCAGTGAAGCGCTGATAATGTTCGCCGGTGCCAGTGAAGTCGATCAGCAAATAGAGTTTTGGACGCCCAGTAATGACAACCAGCGCGCCGTTTGCGAGAATCCGCGCTGCAGGCGCAACACAGAATTTTGCAATCTCCTTCTGGTCATGCCAGCTCAAACCACCGTCTTTGGAACGCAGTTGCAACAGCGGCGCTTGTGATGCGACGCGGACGTATGCAAGGATATCGCCATTGGCAAGCTCGATGACTGCGCATTCGTTGGGGCCTTCGGCATAGCGCGCTTGCAAATCTTCCAGTATGGTCGAATGATAGCGCCACGTTTTGCCGTCGTCATCCGAGACAATGACAACGCTGGCATATTTGGGCGCATTCTCCTTGCGGATGTATCCTGTCAGCATCAGGCGACCGCTCTTCATGCGCAATACTTCGCGATGCAGTCGCAGCGAGCTTTTGAATGGCATTTTAATCGTGCTGTATTCGACAGCCGTGCTCTTGCCGTCTGCGCTTAAGATTGCACGTTCAATCTGGTGTTCAGTCGAGATCTCCGCATCCCAGCAGCCGATCGTAATCTTGCGCCCTTGCTTGTCTTCGTATGCATTGAAGCCGCCGAAATTGCATGGTGGCTTCTGCCACGTCTCGCCATTGTCAAGTGAGTAGTCCTTGCAGCCGTGCTCGGTGACCGTGTGGATGCCGGCCGAATGACTCAGATAAATCGAATTGTCGGAAAAACGCGTTGCAAAACAAAAATTGAGGTGCTCGTTGGACGACTCGATCATTTTCATCGACACCGGCTCAACGCGCCCGCCTCCCAGAAGCGTCGTCCCGAATGGATACTCGACGCCGTATGCCATGACGCTGAAGAGCAGTGCGGCGAGATATGAAAAATGCAGTCTCATTCTAAAAGTCTCCCGAAGTTAAAGCGCTATTTTCGTGTTGTCAATCGTATAGTGTGTGATAGAAGTGTTTTCGTTCTGGACTTCCTTTGGTGTCATGCTGTTGGCATGCCCATCACTCCAGCCGATGTTTGCACGAAGGCTATGGCGTGCAGACAATACGTTGTTGTTGGAACCAGTGTGCCATTCGAAAACTTGTTTCTTAAAGGAAGTGTCGACAGAAAATGTATCGGCCATAATCATTTTGGTTGCAGTGAACTTTTGCAGATTGAGCATGCAAGTGTCATCACGTGTTTCGGGGGCGGGAATGCTGATGCCATCTTCACCGAAATACGACTTCCACGCACTCACAGAACGTGGCATGCCATACGTGAATTGTAAAAAGCCGTCAGTGTTGCTATCATATTTAGATGGCTTGCTTGCAGGACAATATATTGAGCCGGTAGTTATGTAGTTGTTCTTATAAAGACGCAGTGCCCATGGGCAGTGCTGTAAAGCTGTGGCCGGAACTCCCGTTGCAGTGCGAACAAGAAATACGCCGTTGTAATCATCTGTATACAGCAGGATCGACAGCAGATTCTGTTTGATATTGTTCACGCAAGAGATGGAGCGCGCTTTCTCCCGTGCTTTGGCCAGCGCGGGTAATAACATCGCTGCTAGAATCGCAACTATTGCGATTACCACAAGCAACTCTATGAGAGTGAATGTGTTACGCCTTCTCTTCTCTTCTCTTCTCTCATGTTCATTCTGCTCCTTACGTGTGATGGGGTATTTTACGTGTGATGGTTTATTCCCGTCGGTATTTGCCGAGGTGTCTGCGCATGATGCCACGCGCAAGTTCTAGGTTATGATGGCGTAAAGCATTGACGATGTCGCGATGATCTTGGGTTGCGCTGATATTGTGGTCGATGGCGACATAGCGTCGTGTAAAGAAAATTTCCATCAGTCGTGAGAATGATGCAAGCACGCTATTGCCGCTGATTTCGAAGAGCGTGCGGTGGAATGCGCTGTCACGCTGATATGTGCGCTCAATCTCCTCCGGTGTGTCATCGTGCATGACGCAGTCCGCAAGCTCATCTAGGCGCTGAAGCTGTTCTTTGGTTGCGCGCTTATCGATGAGTTCTAGGACGCCAAGCTCCAGTTCAAGACGCGCTTCAAGCAGCTGATAATACGAACTGTCGCTAGTTGCGATTTGGAAGCCGAGGACACGGCTCAAGAGCGTGAATTCGATTTGGCGGATGTGTGTGCCGCTGCGTGTGCCAGTCTCCAGCAATCCGAGGAATTTGAGGCCGCGCAATGCTTCGCGGATGCAGACGCGGCTACATTCAAACTGATCCGCCATCTGCTCCTCGGAGGGCAATTTGTCATTTTCACCGAGCTTGTGGTCGATTATGTATGACAA
>CAVGNO010000189.1:0-3333 GCA_963630475.1 Blautia faecis
GCGCGCACCAATAGCCATACGCAAGCCGATTTCCTTCGTGCGTTCGGTGACGGACACCAGCATGATGTTCATAATGCCGATACCACCGACTAGCAGTGAGATTGATGCGACTGCGCCCAGCAAGATGGTGATAGTCGAAGAGATTGATGTCATCATCTCGGTGATTTCCGTCATATCGCGCACAGTGAAATCGTCATCCTTACTGGCGGCCAGACGATGGCGTTGACGTAGCAGCTTGGTGAATTCGGATTTCGCCTCTTCCAAGTCGTCCATGGATTTAAGTGAAATCAACAGCTGATTGACCGAATTGAATTTTGAACGTTGGAGCGTGCGTTTGACCGTCGTGTATGGCATAATGATGATATCATCCTGGTCTTGCCCCATCGAGTTTGAGCCTTTGGGTTCCATCACGCCAAGCACTTTGAATGTCATGTTGTTAATTCGGATATTGCAGCCGATTGGATTGACATTTTCATCATCGCCGAAGAGATTTGTCACGACAGTTTTGCCGAGGATAAGCACACGTCGCCCGGCTTGTACATCCTGTTCGGTGAAGAATGTGCCCTCACCGACATTCCATCCGCGGACGACAGGGAAGCCGGTGCCGCACCCAGAAATAGTCGTCGCCCAGTTGTTTTCGCCATAGATTGCCTGACCGGATGCGCGCACCATCGGCGTCTGCCCGGCGACGAGGTCGGGGAAATCGCGTTCAATCTGGACGCCATCCGCTGCGGTCAGTGTATTTGCAGCGCCTGCACCCATGTGCATGCCGCCGGAACGCATTGAGCCAGGGAAAATCATTACGAGGTTATTGCCCATCGAGCTGATTGAGCTCTTCATTTGAGAAGAAGCGCCATTGCCGATGGCAATAACTGCAATGACTGCGGCAATACCGACAATGATGCCCAGCGCAGTCAAAAGACTACGCACTTTATTGCGCCAGATGGCACGCAGAGCGACTCGAAAAATCATTGAAAATGACATGGCTTATTTTCTCGCTAAATCTTGATATCGGCAGTCAGGGAAGGATCGGCATGCGGCGCAATCTCCGATGGCGGCTTTTCGCCATTGTATGCAATATTACCGTCTTTGACAACGATGCGGCGCTTTGCAAACGCGGCAATGTCGTCTTCGTGAGTTACCATGATGATCGTAATGCCTTTGCGGTTGAGCTCTTGCAGAAATTCGATGATTTCGACCGATGCTTTGGAATCCAGGTTACCCGTCGGCTCATCCGCAAGAATTACCGGCGGGTCATTCATCAGCGCACGCGCAATTGCGACACGCTGCTGCTGTCCGCCCGAGAGCTGTGCCGGCGTATGATAGATGCGGCCGCCCAATCCCACGAGCTCCAAAAGCGATACTGCACGGTCGCGCCGCGCTTTCGCATCCATCTTCACGCCGCCATAAAAAGACGGCAACTCGACATTTTCGACTGCCGATGTACGGGGCAGAAGATTGAAATTCTGGAAGACAAATCCCAGCTTGCGATTACGGAAGCGCGCCAATTCATTCTTCGTCATCGTCGAGACTTCGCGCCCATCCAATTTGTATGAGCCGCTCGTCGGCGTATCCAATGCGCCGAGAATATTGAGCAATGTACTCTTCCCGGAACCGGAATGCCCCATGATGGCGACAAATTCACCGTAATCTACCGAGAGCGACACGCCATTTAAGGCATTGACTACACTGTCGCCCATCGTGTAGGTCTTAAACATGTCTTTGATTTCAATTAGCATTGGATTACAGGATTCAGGGCTCTGCGGAAATGATGGACAAAAGGGAATGCGTCTTTTTTAGTGGCCGGATGCCGGATGTTTTTCCTCGCGCTAGCCACTTGTTCTGTGCCCAATGCGCACGCATTGGGATTTATTGGGCTAAAGACGCAGTTTTACGGTCCGGGCGGCGGCGGTCCGCCTGCGCCGCCTTTGCCATTTTTACCATTTTTGCCATTACGTGATGGCGGCTTCGGCATAAACGGATTGGATGGCGTGTCGCTTTTTTCTGCTGCGAGCGCTGCGGCAGCGCTTTGTTTGCCGACGACGACCTTCTTTCCGACGAGCTCATCGGCATTATTCAGCGACTGATTCACGCCGTCGCTGATTCCCAGTTCGACATCAGCGGGATGGATTTCCGTAGACGAATCTGCTATCCAGATTGTATGCGTGTTTTTCTTCTCGCTCTTCTTTTCGGACGCTTCGGGCGGTGCGGGGAATGGCGGTTCGAAGCGCAATGCCGCAGCCGGAATGACGACGGTATTTGCGGCTTCATCAATAATCACGCTCAAGTTTGCGGTCATACCCGGGAAGAGCATCTCATTCGGATTATCCGCTTCGACAATTACCGGATAAGTCACGACATTAGATGTCGTTGTAGATGCCAAGCGGATCTGCGTCACTTTACCAGTGAACTGCCGGCGATACGCATCGACAGTGAAATTAACAGTCTGACCGACGCGGATGCCGCCGACATCGGCTTCGGGGACTGCGGCCTCGACCTGGATGCGGCTCATATCTGTCGCAATCTTGAATAGTGCGGATGCGCTCATGGAGGAAACGACGGTCTGCCCTTCATCGACCGAGCGCTCAATCACAATACCGGTAACCGGCGAAGTGATTGTGCAGTAGGAGAGGTTCGTCTGCGCAGTCTTCACCGATGCTTCGGATTGACGAATACTGGCTAAATTGGATTTTTCGGTAGCGACCAGCTCGTCATAATTTGCTTGGCATGAATCCAGCTCAGATTCATTCGCCATACCGCGATCGAAGAGCTTCTTCGTGCGGTCCAATTCTTTCTTCGCATAGACTAGCTGTGCGCGCGTGCGTTCGAGGCTCGCTTTATTAGATGCAAGCGTCGCTTCGGCAGATTCCAGCGCGGACTTATATGTCTCGGGGTCAATCAATGCAATGACATCGCCTTCCTTCACGCGCGTATTGTAATCCGCAGTCAGCGAAATTACTTTGCCGGTAACTTGCGTTGCGACTTCGACGGATTTAATTGGATTGACAGTGCCGGTCGCAGTCACTTCCTGTGTGACATTGCCACGCACAATCTCTTGAGAGCGGAAGTGGATTACTTCCTGTTTGACACTGCGATGCGTGTACCAATAGTATCCGCCGCCCACAATGGCAAGCAGAACAATTATGAAGAGGAACTTTTTCATGATTGGTTTCTATTCAATGGTAATTGTGATCAAAATGTTTTTATTCACCAATGAGGTACGCGACTTTGGCCTGCGCATCCTGGTAATCGAAATACGCGGAAACTGCATTGGCTTTTGCTGTCGAATACGAGACTTGCGCATCAGTACGATCCACCGAGGAGGCTTTGCCG
>CAVGNO010000190.1:0-3327 GCA_963630475.1 Blautia faecis
GCTGAGGAAACCGCCGAGAGCGCAGCTGAAACCGCAGAAGCCCCCGCTCCTGCCGAGGCATAATTCCCCGTTTCAGAAATAATCATGGCTTTTTCCTTTCTGAAACGAATCTTCGGCAGTGACGCCGCTGATACCGGTGTTGCGCCGGAGAATGCCCCAAGCAATGACAATGTAGACGCCGATGCGTTGGCGAAAATCAAAAAGTTCGTCAATTATGTCGTCTGCTCATTAGTCGATAAGCCGGAAGAAGTGCGCCTCGAAAACGTTGCCAAGGGCGATCTCAACATCATCCAAGTGCATTGCTTCAAGCGCGATATTGGCAAAATCATCGGAAAAAGCGGCAAGACTATCGCGGCTTTGCGTGTGCTCGTTTCCGGCTCTGCGGCTAAACTCGGCTTCCGCGCAACCGTCGATGTGATGGATGACTGATCTTCCCTTCTATTCTTTGTTGTAACTCATGCAGATTGACATCGTCAGCCTGTTTCCCGCAATTTGCCGGGGAGCATTGGGCGAATCCATCATAGGCCGGGCATGGAAAGAGGGCATCGTCAAGATCAACTTGATTGATCTGCGTGACTACGCCCATGACGCCCGCAAAACCGTCGATGATATGCCGTATGGCGGTGGTGTCGGCATGGTTTTGCGCCCCGAGCCGCTTTTTGAATGCCTGCGCGATATCGCCAAACCCGGCGCACATGTCGTGCTCATGTGTCCGCAAGGCAAGCGCTTTGACCAGAAGACCGCGCGCAGATTCGCTACAATCGACCACTTGGTGCTCGTCTGCGGCCACTACGAAGGAATCGATGAGCGCGCGCGCCAGTGCTTGATGGACGAAGAGATTTCGATTGGCGACTACGTCCTCACTAACGGCGCGATTGCGGCATCGGTTGTCACTGACGCAGTTGTACGCCTTCTGCCGGGCGCGCTCGGCAATGACGCATCTTCTGCCGAAGAGTCATTCGGAGATGAGAATCTGCTGGAATATCCGCAGTTTACTCGCCCTGCCGATTACAAGGGTATGAAGGTCCCCGAAGTGTTGCTCTCCGGCAATCATCAGGAAATCGCGACATGGCGCCTCGAACAGCGCGTCATCCGCACTGTCGGCCGTCGCCCTGACCTGCTGTGATTTTTAGTATACAAAAATAACCATCTGTTCATAATAGGAAATCAAACAATGAACACCATTGAGAAGATTCGCCAGGAAAATCTGAAAGAAGATTTGCCGGTGATGAATATCGGTGACACCGTACAAGTCGGTGTCCGCATTATCGAAGGCGGCAAAGAGCGTATTCAGAATTTCACCGGCGTCATCATTGCCAAGAAGGGCACTGGCATCGCCAGCACCATCACTATGCGCCGCGTTCAAGCTGGTCAGGGTGTGGAGCGTGTTTTCCCCGTTCATTCCCCGCGCTTGGCTTCCTTCAAAGTCACACGTCGCGGTCTGACTTCACACGCAAAGCTCTACTATCTGCGTGATCAAGTCGGCAAAGCCGCAAAGGTCAAGTCTGCCGATCTCCGCGGTTAGGATTATAGACGCAGCCCGCAAAAGTCCTGATTCCGTGGAGTTAGAGAATTTTGCGTCAGAACGAGGAATTTCGAAGGAGCGTACCGGGAGTACGTGACTGAGAAATGACGAAGTTATCACGCAAAAGAATCAACTCCACGGATTCAGGAAAAGTATCATCACACAATTCTGGATTATACTTTTGAGAGTTACGTATAAAAAAGGACACGGGCGGGAGATTATCTTCCTCCGGGTCCTTTTGCATTTAGATGCATAGCGTAAAAAATGCAATGAGCGGCATCGCAGAGCCATTCAAATACGAGAATGCAGTTGCGCGTGAATTGCCCTGCGGTGCAGTGATTGCCGGCATCGACGAAGTCGGGCGCGGCCCGCTGGCCGGTCCAGTCGTCGTCGCAGCAGTGATTCTGCCGAGACCGCCCGAAGAATTCAGCATACCAGTCAATGACTCCAAGAAATTGACGGAACGCAAACGCGATCAGATTGCCGAAGCGCTGAAAGCCGACTCACGCATCCGCTATGCAATTGTCATGCGCAGTGCTGCGGAGATTGACCGCATGAATATCCTGCGCGCGACTCAAGATGCGATGCGCGAAGCCGCAATGAAACTCAATGCCGATTTTGCATTAATCGATGGATTGGCATTCAAGCCATTTCCATGCCCCGCACAATTCATCGTCAAAGGCGACAGCAATTCCGCTTCCATCGCAGCCGCAAGCATCCTGGCCAAGACTACACGCGACGCACTCATGGTCGAAATGGACAAGCGCTACCCCGGATACGGCTTTGCGGACAACAAGGGCTATGGCACTGCCGCGCATCTATCCGCGCTCAATCGCATCGGACCATGCCCTGAACACCGCCGTTCATTTGCGCCAGTCGCACAGCCGACACTCTTTGATCTGTAACGATACGTATTCAACTAGGAACTGAATAAATAGGAGATTGTATTATGAATATCAAATTGTCACCTGATTTCAATTCCCGGAATAACACTGCCGCCAATGATGAACAGACGGGCTTTCGGCCGCAGTCATCATTACGCGACAGCTACAGCGAAGATGCGTCTTTTGCGCAAGCACAGACCGCGAGTTTCCTCAACCGCGTCTATGGGCTAATGACGCTCGGGCTGCTACTCACGGCATTTGTCGCGCACTACACATACAACAATGTCCCCCCAGAACAGATTTTTACGTGGGTGAAGCCCGCAATCATCGCAGAATTTGCGATGGTAATCGTGCTTTCCTTCCTCAGCAGACGCATGCCCGCGCCCTTCTCAATCCTGGGATTCATTGCATACGCTGCGCTCAACGGCTTCACACTCTCGGTCATCTTCTTTGCGTATCAACTCGGGTCCATTACATCGACATTCGTGGCGTGCTCGACAATGTACGGCGCAATGACGCTCTACGGATTCTTCACTAAACGCGACCTCACGTCCCTCGGAAGCCTCTGTCTGATGGGGCTTTTCGGGATTATCATCGCAACACTTATCAATTTCTTCCTGCACTCGACAGGCCTGCAGATGATAGTCTCCTATATCGGCATCGCTATCTTCCTCGGCCTCACGGCTTATGATGCACAGAAAATCAAAGCGCTCAATGAAGCCGGATGCAACCACTTCGGCATCGCAGTCCTGGCTGCATTGGAAATCTACTTGGACTTCATCAACCTCTATCTCTACGTGTTGCAGCTCTTCGGCAAGCGGAAATAGTTCCTACGCTCCATGTCTTTTTTTCATACACTGACAAATGAAGACGCCCTCCGGGCAAAACTCGATCCGACGCCATGCGCTATCGTGCACA
>CAVGNO010000191.1:0-3325 GCA_963630475.1 Blautia faecis
GCCGTGGTGAAACGTTCGCTGCCGGGAAAGCTTTTGACGTCGTGATTGGCCCGGTTGCAAATGATGCGACATTGCCCGTAATCGATGATTACTTGAGCGGCAAGTATACGCGCCAGGAAGCAATTCGCCGTCTTCTTCCGCAGAAGCTGACGGATCAATATGCGTTCCTGACACCGCGCGCACTGGAGTGCTTGAATTTTTCCCGATGCGAAGAAGCATGAAACCGCAGTACATGAGCTCCAGCATAATGGATTGCTATGACGCGCTGATTGTGAAGCGTATCATAGAAAAGTACGGTTTTAGCGAAATGCATGCTGTGCGCGCATTCATCTGCTCCAAAACCCATCAGATGCTTGCGCAAAAAGCATACGCGCTCAATGAACTTGGCCCCGCCGGCGTCTTTGACTTGTGGGAATGCGAAATGGTCACTGGTGACCCGCGCAATTCGCTGTATATCCGAGGAGAATGAAGATGGAAAAGGAAACACGTTTTTTCATCTATCTCATCGAACGCTACGCCGAATACCACCGCACATCAGCAGATAAAGTGCTGAAGATGTGGGATAAATTGCAGCTTACGGACGCCATCTGCCAGATGTACGATACGTATCATTGCGAGGATTTGCAAAATGCCTTCGATGATATCGATGCATGGATGGCAGAGCGCCGCGAGTGCAATGCTACCGGTACGCCGCATGCGTAACATGCCGTGTTATTTTGTCACATACACATACCCATTTTTCATAAATAAAAATGATCAAGAAAATTTCATTAATCGCTTTAACTGCATTTGCCGTCTTTGCATGCAGTGGATGTATTTCGCATAAAACGCCGGTGCGGCAGTATGTTCTGCCTTCTTATTGCGGTGCAGCGCCGATGAGCTGTCTGGAAGTGACAATGCCGGAGTATCTGGACAACCGGAGCTTCGTGCAAATTAATTCCGTGACGGGCGAAGTCGTCGCGCGCAATGGTGCAATGTGGAATGTCGCGTTCCCGCGCATGGTGAAGTCTGCGCTTGCGACCAAATTAGGCGGTTGCAAAAAAGCCGAATGCAATGGCAAGCTCAAGCTTGAATTTGCGCATTTTGCGCTCGCGCAGTCGGGAAAACTCGTTGTCGATGGCGTGATTACACGCACAAATGCGGCTGGCGAGAGCACGACGCAGCAATTTGCTTTCGAAGTTGCGCCGGAAAAAGCAGCAGATGTGTATGCAGGCATTGTCGCGCAATACGAAAAAGCATTGACGCAACTGGCCGCGGTTTTGTCGGAGAAGTAACCATTCTTCGGTAATGAAATACTGTCTGGCAGTAATTTTAGCATTATTTACATGTTTCCTCACTGCATACGCGGATGATGGAAACACATTCCTCTTCCCTGAAGAGAAGAGTGTGCTGACGCGGCCGGTCGATCGTGCTTGCGCATACGGCAAGCACGCGATGGAAAATGGCGATTTTGCGCAAGCCGAGGAGTACTTCCGCAGTGCGAAGACGATGGAGATGGCGGATGACTCCGAAGCCGCCACTGTGCGGTTGTTGCTCATCGGTGCGCTGGAAGCCGAAAAGAAGTATTCCGAGATAGAATCCGAAGTAAATGACTTCCTACTGCGTCATAGCGCAGGCGTATCCGTCGAATTGCGCAATCAGCTGCGCTTGAGTGCGGCCAAAGCGCAGATTCATCTCGGGAAACTGGATGACGCAATGCGCCATCTGCATGAGCTGTCGTCGGCAAAAAATACGCCGCAGATTGCGCATCACGCGCTTTGCTATCTGGCGGAATGCTATCTGAAGCGCCGGGAATGGAGCAAAGCAATCGAGTTGCTCGAAGCGCGCCGCAGCGACTATCCGAATTGGAATGCCGCACGCTGGGAGTGGCAGTTAGTACTCGCACGCGCACAGCTCATGGGCGAAAAATATACCGAAGCGCGCCTCGCATTGCAAGCGATGCTGCATGATGGCGAAATCACTGACGCGCAAAATCGACTCACAGTGCAGTTGCTGCTCATTCATGCGCTAGCAGGCGAGGGCAATATCGATGACGCGCTTGCGCTCTTTGATGAAGTCAAAGCGTTATGCCCACAGTGTGCAGATGAAAAGTGGCAAGCGATGCTCAATCCGCTTTGTGAGAAAGTCAAAAATGACCCCAGACGCAAAATTGAGCTCTATGGCTTACTGCAACGCGTTGCAGTGAATGATAAGACGCGCATTGCCAGTGGCAAAGGCCTCGCGGAATGCCAATACGCGATCGGACAGAAAAGTGAAGCGCAAAAAGCGCTTGCCGCGTTGCTTTCCACGCCAATGGATGACAAGCAGCGCAACGAAATTGCGATGCGCTTGGCCGACTGGAAACTCGAGCAGGGCGATTATGCTGGCGCGCGTGCATTGTATTTGCCGCTGACTGCTGATGGTGTTTTGCTCAATGGCAGCCGCTACCGCGCGCTCTTCCAGCTTGCCAGATGCTATGATGCGCTCGGCGACAAAGCGAATGCGATGAATTATTACCGCAATGCGGCCGAATGCGCAGATACTGCGTCTCATGCGGTCAAATCCTGGCGTTTGGCTGCGCAATGCGCAGACGACATCGAGGATTTTGTGAGCGCGGTCAAGTTTTATCGCAAAGCCGCCGAGTATGCCGATGAGACGCTTGGCATTGAGAGCCTCGTCGATTCAGCGATGCTCTTATGGAAAAATGGCAAAAATGCCGATGGGCTGGACGAAATCAACCGGTTTATCCGGGAAGCATCCGCACGCGGTAATTCCTCGAAGCTCCTCGCTGCGCGTTTACAGAGTGCGAATTGGCAGCATGTCCTAGCCGGCGCGGATCCGGTTAAGCTCAAAGCCGCCGGCGAAGCGCTCCTCGCAGTTGCAAAAGAGTGCGAAAATGCGCCGGAGGAGGCATCGAAAGCATATTTGGAAGCATGCGAAATTGCACGCAAACGCGGCGATCTGACCAGTGCAGTCGCAATTATCGAAGAATTTATCCGCCGGCCGCCGCCGCCCGAGTATCTGCCGCGCGCACAGCGGTTGCTAATGCTCCTACTCTTCCGCAAAGGCGATAACAACGCAGCACTGGATGCCGCAGAACGCTATTTCAAGGATAATACCGTTGCCGATGATCAATATTGCGAGATTGCAATGCTCTGCGGTGATGCATTGGCTGCCGGCGGCAAGAAATTCTTCGATGCCGCGCTCAAATACTATGCAAGAATTCCCCAAGACAGTAAATTCTCGATTCCCGCGCGCTTTGAAGAAGCGTTGCTGAATAATTTGCGTGGGTCGCGCAGTGTCGCCGAAAGCATCTTGAATGACTTGCGCGGGAATGATGCGATCT
>CAVGNO010000192.1:0-3324 GCA_963630475.1 Blautia faecis
GCGCGGCAATGGATGCATTACGGCGGATTCCGCATGGCGGTCTTACTGATGTATTCAAGGGGCTGGCGCCATATATCAAAGGCAGTAGCGGCAATGACAGTACGCGGCCGTTGAATATCTTCCTTTTGACTGACGGGCGTTCAACGGTCAATGTCTACGAACCGAATGTCTTCCTGAAGCAGATTGTCAATTTGAATCCCGGCAATGTCTCGGTCTTCCCGTTTAGCGCGGGGGACAAGACGAATCGGCTGCTGCTGGATTACTTGGGTTACCTCAACCGCGGTCGCAATTGCCATGTCGAGAAGCTAGAGCAAGTGCGGGACAACATGGTGCGGTTCTTTTCCAACAACAACGGATTGCTCGTCACATCGTTGCGTTGTGAAGTCATCAAAGGCGCGCCTGCATCAGAGATCTTTCCGCGATCATTGCCGAATTTATATCGAGGCGAGAAGTTGATGCTTTACGGTCGGTTTAATGATTACAATGACGAGATTGTATTGATGATCAAGGGCAAGGACGCTAGTGGACAGATGCGTGACTTGCTTTTCCGACGCAAGATCTCGCAATGCGAAATGGGCGCGAGTGAGATTATTTTGCATTGGGCGGGTCAGAAGCTTCTTTATTTGCATGCGCGGCGCAATTCGACTGACAATCCGGCCGAGATTGCGGCATTGGAGAAGCAGATTGCCGCGATACAAAACCAGTATTCCAGTATTTACGTTCCACGTTAACACACAAACAAAACAAATCGTTCCTTTATGAAATCACCTTTGATTGTCGCCATGGACCTGGAAGGCGTCCTGGTACCGGAAATATGGATTGCATTTGCCGAGAAGACTGGCATTCCCGAATTGCGCATTACTACGCGTGACGAGCCGGATTATCACAAATTGATGAATTACCGCCTCAATATCCTCAAGGAGCACAACTTGAAATTGCAGGACATCCAAGAGGTTATCGCGGGCTTGGCACCGTTGCCGGGCGCAAAAGAGTACATGAAGTGGCTGACCGACCGCTATCCGGCTGTCATCATCTCGGATACATTCTACGAATTTGCCGCGCCGCTGATGCGTCAGCTGAATAACCCGACGCTCTTCTGCAATTCCCTCGATGTCGCCGCCGACGGTACAGTAGTGGGCTATCAGCAGCGTTTACTGGATGGAAAGCGCCATGCTGCCCTGGCCTTCAAGCAGCTCAATTTCCGAGTTGTTGCAATGGGCGATTCATACAACGACACTGCAATGCTAGCGGAAGCGGGATTGGGCATTCTGTTCCGCCCATCCGCAAATGTGAAAGCACAATTTCCGCAATTCCCCGTCGTCGAGGATTACGAAGAGATTCAGCGTTTAATCACTGACTTTGATGAGCGCGGTTAGAAGTGCCTGAACGCGAGATTCAATCATCATCCAGTGCGGCAACTACGCAACCGCATCGTGCGCAAGCATCGTCCATGGGGCGATCGATGTTGCGTAGCTGCGCAGGCATTTTGTTAAGCCGAGTCACCGGACTTCTGCGCGATATCTTCAATGCACGTTATTGGGGTGCGACAGATATTGCGCAAGCGGCGTACACGACGGCATTTAGTATTCCCAATTCATTGCGCGCGCTTTTTGGCGAGGGCGCATTTTCCGGCGCATTTGTGCCGCTTATCTCGCGCGAATTGAGCGCGCAGCGTGCGCAGGAAGCATGGAAACTAGCCAATCGCGCAATTTCATTGCAGTGCGTATTTTTACTGGCTATCACCGGCCTGGGCAGTATTGCAGCGCTAGTGATGTATCACTTTGGAGTGCTCTGCCGCGACAATGCTCTCAATGCGACGATATTTTTGATTCTGCCGCTATTACTGCCATTTGCGATTTTAATCTGTGCTGCAGCGGCATTCAATGGCGTTCTCAATAGCCTGAAAAGTTTTTTCATTCCGACGACTATTCAGCTTGTCTTCAATTTAACTCAAGTCGCGACAATTATTTATCTATCGTGTTTCTGGGCGAACACTGAATTGACGGCATTGATTATTTTCTGCTTAAGCACGTCATTTTCGGGGTTGCTTGAGATACTGCTGCTGTTATTTGCGTGCAGGCGCAAGGGGTACTGCTTCCATTTTGACTTGCATTGGCGCGATGACGAGAATCTCAAGACATTTGTTCACAATATCATCCCGGGATTGGCGGGATCAGGTGTGAATCAGATCAACAGCCTCGTGGATAAATGGCTTGCGACGCTGTTGGGCGCAGGTGCGATTGGCGCGCTCAATTATAGCCAGCGGCTGGTATATTTGCCGGTCGGATTATTTGGCGTCGCAATGAGCATGGTATGCTTGCCGGCGCTTTCGCGCGCGACAGCAAAGCAGGACACGCAAGGCATTGCGGATTCGCTTAATTATGCATTCCGGACAGTGCTGTTTATGGCGCTGCCATGCGTTGCATTTTTAGCGCCGTGCGGTCGTGATGTGCTGTCGCTGCTTTTTCAGCGCGGTGCATTTCAGCATGCAGCAGTCAATGCCAGTGCATACGCGCTTGCATTTTACATCATTGGCGTGCCGGCATTTTGCTGCGCAAAGATTGCAGTAACGCCATTTCATGCGCGTTTGGACACGCGGACGCCGATGAAGATCGGCATTTTCTGCATGTGCCTCAATCTCGTGCTAAATCTTGCATTGATGCGGCCATTGCAGCAAGGCGGTTTTGCATTGGCGACTAGCATCAGCTCGTGGACAAATCTGGCGTTATTGATGTATTTTAACCAGCGTTACATTCCCGGCTGGTCGCCGAAGCCGATTTTGACTGCCGCGATTACGCTTGGCGGTGCGGCTGCAGTCGCGGGCTTTGTTGCGCATAAGACGCTGGTTTTCTGCCACAATCTCTTTACGGCAAGCACATTTTGGACGAATCTGCTTGCTATGAGTATCGCGCTGGCACTTTGCGGATGCGTCTATCTTGCGCTTTGCATGCTTTTCCGCCGTCCCGAGCCCAGGGAATTGTTGAGTCATCGTAAACGTAAAGTATAAAAATATATATGTCTGAACAATCAAAATCATCATCTTCACAAGCGCAATCCTCGACTGAGGATGTGCTGTTATTAGGCAACCGAGAGAAACCGCATAGCGAGCGTGCGGAGATTGCAGTCATTGGATCGATGTTATTGAATGCCGATGCGGCTGCGACAGTGGTTTCGCAGCTGAATTTCGACGGCGCATTTTACCAAGCAGCCAATCAGATTCTCTTTAATGCGATTGCCGCGCAAAGCAGTGCTTCCTCGACTGTTCCGGTTGATATGGTCGTCTTGGCCAACTATCTTGAGAGCAATCACTTGATGGAGAAGATC
>CAVGNO010000193.1:0-685 GCA_963630475.1 Blautia faecis
ATAGCGGTCTGCCAAGTTTTTTGCGAGGCATTTCATAATGACATTTTCGATTTGCGGCGTTACACTCGGATTATATTCGTGAATCGGCTTTGCGGTGATGCGTGAGCTGGCTTGGTGGCGCCACATTGCGTGCTCGCTATTACCCGTGAATGCGACTTTGCCCGTCAGCAACTGGTATGCAATCAAGCCGTATGCAAATACATCCGACGCTTGATATGAGCATTTCTCGACAAATTGTTCCGGCGCCATATATCCCGGCGTCCCCATTTGCCGGCGTGGACCATAGTCTTTCGCGGCGCGGCTTAAATCGAAGTCGGTCAATTTTACATTGAGCAAATCAGACGAAGCGGTGATGAGGAAATTTTCCGGCTTCACATCAAGATGCATTATGCCATGATCGTGCACCCACGCAAGCCCCTGCGCCATCTGCATCAGGATGCCGTAGACATTATTCTTTAGCACAGGGCTCTTTGTGTTAAAAAGCGATCGCAGCGACGTGCCATTAATAAACTCGATTATTTCGTATGGGCGCAACAGCAAATGCGTGCCGCGTTCAAATGAATTGACAATATTGGGATGCGGACTGATCGAATAACGGAATGCGGTGCCGGCAGTAAAGCGCTTGCGCAATCCGAAATTCAACAGTTTCGCACCCTGCAATTCACGCAAAATCGCAATAGTGCCA
>CAVGNO010000193.1:765-3305 GCA_963630475.1 Blautia faecis
AGTGCCATCCGTAAGGGCAATTTTGTGCAGTTCAGCAACGCCGCCCTGCGCAAAATGCCCTAGATCGCGGTAATTTAACGTCTTCGAAGCCATCAAGAGTGACGCATCGAATTACACGCAGAGCGCGCCGCCGTTGAGCACAGTCGTGCGGTCTTCTGCAGTCAATGTGCACTTGAGCACGAGCGGACGCTGTGTCCCGTCTGCTGCGTAAACAGTCGCTTTCACGTCATCGCCGGCGGCTAGCTGTTCGCGCAGATTGTCAATCACAATACGGTCTTTGGCATTGAGTTGATCATAGTCAGCGCGGTCGGTGAAATAAAGCGGCAGAATGCCGAAATTCACCAAGTTTGCAGCGTGAATACGCTCGATCGAGATGGCAATGACTGCTTTTATGCCCAAGTACATCGGGCAAATTGCCGCGTGTTCACGGCTGGAACCCTGCGCATACGACTCGCCTGCGATGATATATCCGGCTTTGCCTGCATCACGCAATGCACTTGCGCGCTCCTCAAATGTCGGCTCACCCGGCGTATTGAAGCACTCGAAGACCGCTTTTGCGTAACGCGGAATATTGCTGCGGAATTTCAGATTTACGCCAGCCGGCATAATGTGGTCGGTCGTAATCCGGTCGCCGACTTTGATGACTGCTTCGCCATCGATTGTATTCGGCAATGGCGTGCAATGCGGCGGCGCTCCAATTGTCTCCTTGCGGACAATTTCGATTTCTGTGCCCTCCGGCGCAGGCGCAAGCACCATCGAGTCATCGATCGTGAAATGCTCCGGCATAATCCACTCCGGCTCGACCAACCCGAGTTCTGCAGCTGCTTTGCGCGGATCGCATAACTCGCCCATGAGTGCAGTCGCGACTGCGGTCGCAGGGCTCACCAGATAGCATTGGTCATTTTTTGTACCAGTGCGATTCAGGAAATTACGGTTGAATGTACGGACACTGATAGTGCCGGAAGCAGGGCTGATGCCCTGGCCGATACACGGGCCGCATGCGCTCTCCAGAATACGGCATCCGGCGTTGAGCATGATTGACAGCGATCCGTCGTCTGCAAGCATCGTAAGCACTTGACGACTTCCCGGTGCAATTGCAAGCGATACTTTCGGGCTGATCTTACGCCCCTTGAGCATTGCTGCAACCAAACGCAAATCCTTCAGCGAACTGTTAGTGCAAGAGCCAATGAGCACTTGTGATACCGGCAATGCGCCGCATTCAGCGACAGTCTTGACATTGGCCGGATTAGACGGGCATGCCGCAAGCGGCACTAGTGTGCTTAAATCAATATCGATGATGCGGTAATAAACCGCATCGCTATCCGCTGCGAGCGGCTTCCAGCACTCCTCACGCCCCTCGGCTTTGAGGAATTCGCGCGTCGCATCATCCGACGGGAAGACCGACGATGTCACACCCAGCTCTGCGCCCATGTTGGTAATCGTCGCGCGCTCCGGCACACTGAGCGTCTTCACGCCGTCGCCAAAATACTCAACAGCACAACCGACATTGCCCTTGCTGGACAGAATTTCCAGGACTTTGAGAATGACATCTTTCGCGCTGACCCACGCACCAAGCTTGCCGCTCAGACGCACGCCGATGACACGCGGATAGACCAGCTTAAACGGCAGTCCTGCCATTGCACGCGCGACATCCAATCCGCCTGCGCCAATTGCCAGCATGCCGATACCGCCGCCAGTCGGCGTATGAGAATCCGAGCCCAGTAGCGTTTTGCCCGGCACGCCATAGCGCTCCAGATGCACTTGATGGCAGATGCCATTGCCCGGCCGTGAGAAAAGCACGCCCTTTGCTGCGCAGACACTTTGCAGATAGAGGTGGTCATTGGGATTCTCCGGGCCCATCTGCGTAGTATTGTGGTCGACATATTGAATCGACAATTCGGTCTTGACGCGCTTGACGCCCATTGCTTCCAATTCGAGGAATGCCATTGTGCCGGTCGCATCCTGGCAAAGCGTCTGATCAATCTTAATCTCAATCGGCTCACCTGCTTTGGGCGTGCCCTTCACCAGATGCTCTGCAATGATTTTTCCAATAAGTGTCTTTGCCATGATTACGTTTTACCTCGTACACATTGTGGAGACTGCTTTTATCACGATATTTCGGGAAGATGGATAATATAATCCGCTACGTATCTCCGATTTAACTTGAATGTACAGAGTGTGGATTCTTATTGATGTATTCTTCCGTTAAATCCTCGACTAGATAAGCATCACTCATGCAATGCATATCGGAGATGCCGTTGCTCATTAGCAAATAGAGTTCAGATTTATAGAAGAAATCCAATGCTTCGTCCAGCGAAATACGCTGTGCATTCGCAAATTGCTCAATAATACGGCAGTATTTTTTCTGAAGTAGAATCGGGTGGGCTAGCATATCTTTTCACTCCCGTCAAAATGCAGCAGATCGGGATGAGCTACTTCCAAATAGGAACCGTGATAGAGAATCATACATCAACGCCTCTTTCTTTCATTACATCAAGCAGGTCATTTACGATATATTCTCTGCCTTGTGTATGCAATAC
>CAVGNO010000194.1:0-3303 GCA_963630475.1 Blautia faecis
GTCCAGTTCGGTGGGCAGACGCCGTTGAATTTGGCGAATGCGCTTGAGCAATGCGGTGTGCGCATTCTGGGCACGTCTCCGGCAACTATCGATATGGCCGAAGACCGCGACCTCTTCCGCAAGATGATGGAGCGCATGGAGATTCCGATGCCTGAATCTGGCATGGCGTCCAATCTGGATGATGCGGTCGCGATTGCCGAAAAGATTGGTTACCCCGTAATGGTGCGCCCGTCCTTTGTATTGGGCGGACGCGGCATGGAAGTCGTTCATGACCGCCAGATGCTGACCGAGTATGTCCTCAAAGCGGAAGAGGAGGTCTCACCGGATCGCCCAATCCTGATCGACCGATTCCTGGATGACGCAATGGAAGCGGAAGCGGACGCGATTTGCGATGGCACGACTGCAGTAGTGCCCAGCGTGATGGAGCATGTCGAGCTGGCGGGAATTCACTCCGGCGACTCCGCATGCGTGATTCCGCCTCCGAGCATGGGCCGCGTCTTCGAAAATACGATTAAGGACTACACGCGCCGCATTGCAATCGAGATGGGCGTCGTCGGCTTGATGAATGTCCAGTTCGCCATCTGTCAGGGCAAAGTCTATGTGATTGAAGCGAATCCGCGTGCATCGCGTACCGTGCCGCTGGTCTCGAAGGTGTGTGGCATCTCGATGGCGCGTTATGCGACGGATGTGATGATGGGGCTGAAGCTCAAGGATCTGGGTGTGCGTGAGCGTGAAATTCCGCATTATGGCGTGAAGGAGGCGGTCTTCCCATTCCCGATGCTGCCGGAAGTCGATCCAGTGCTTGGACCGGAGATGCGTTCCACTGGCGAAGTCCTGGGTATTTCGCGCGATCTCGGATTAGCGTTCTTTAAAGCCGAAGAGGCCGCAAAGCCCGCGCTGCCGCTTTCAGGCAATGTCCTCATCACCGTCAATCCCGGCGATCATCAAGCGGTAATTGTCCCTGCAAAGCGTTTTATTGAAGCAGGGCTGAAGCTCATCGCAACCGAGGGGACGTGCAAGACACTGCGCAAAGCCGGGCTGGAATGCGAGGAAGTCGCGAAAGTCGGTGAAGGTCGCCCGGATGTCGTCGATTTGCTCAAAAATGGTCAAGTGCAGCTCGTTATCAATACGCCAATTGGTGCGGGTGCGAAAAAGGACGACTCGTATATTCGCAAGAATGCTATTCGCTATGGTGTGCCGTATTTTACGACGATTGCGGCTGCCAATGCATGCGCAAATGGCATCCTGGCAAAACTGCGTGGTCATGACGGCGTGAAGTCCCTGCAGGAATATCAGCAGGAACTCGATTAAAGCCTCTAAACGATATTATTGGTTGGAAATAAGCTCACCGCGATACAGCCGGCAATTTTCGCTTGGCAGGAATCGCGGGAGCTCTTGCGCTGTTGCGTCATTTAACGGAGTGCGCTGCAAGATCAGCTTGCGCTGCCAAAACGGTGTGGTGTCATCGCCATCCCAATGCCAGTCCCATCCACGCAACTGATTGAGATTGACTTCTTCCGAGAGTGCGGTCCACGCGCGCTTTTTCGTCAGCGGATGCTTATTGCTGAGCAGATAGACGACATCTTCGGTGTCGGGCAATTCATCTGCAGGGTTGGTGATTCGGCGTACAGGCACGCCAAGATAGTGGCATTGGACGGGATATGCGCGCGAAGTCGCAAGATAGAGTTTATTCGGCTTCACGTCAGTCGGCAGATTTGCAGTCAGCTGCTTGACTGTGTTCAATCGATCGGTCGTTGCATAGTATTCGGCATTGAATTGAATGCATCGCCATGCGAGAACAATACTCATGAATGCAGTGGTGAATGTCATGATAATTTGGCAATGCCCCTTGCGGTTGGAGATGAGCATGTAAATGGCTATGCCGAGCAGAATTATCGCTTGGATGGCTGCGGCAATTTTGAGCGAAGGATGCTGCGGTGTCTCGCCGAAGCGGATATAGCCATTGGCCAGCGCGATGCAGAAGAGGAATGCTAACGCACAGCCGACGGTCGCGACCGTGCTCAACCAGTTTGCGATGCGCTGGTAGATATATTCGTTACGATGAATTACCAGCTCGATATTGACGCTGATCAGGAATGCCATCGGCCCTAATACTGTCAGCAATGCCAATGGCGATGTGTTCGGCATAATCCATGCGAAGAAGAAGAGGCAGAAGACGACGGCACGGAAGAAGCTGCAGGATGAGCCGCGCGGTTCAAGCGGATGCAATGCTAGGCAGAATGGCATCCAGAAAAAGATTCCCCACGGCAAAAGATAGAGCACGCATTTGACTGGGAAGACAACAAGATGCGTGAAGAATCCAACATGCGAATTGCTTCCAGCCGGCGCAATGATCGTATCCCAGGAAAGCAGCGGCTGCTGGCAGAAACGCGTCACCCAGAGTGCAAAGATGAGCGTGTAGAGGAATAGCCAGAAGAGATGACGGCCCTTTTGAAGCTGTCTTTTGAGTTTCGGCGGTTTGCTCGCTAAAATCAGCGGAATGTAGAATTGTAGCGGCGCAGCCAGTCCGACATTGGTCATGTCCAGTAAGATGATGCCTAACGCGCATCCCCATGCCGCATGCCATTTTTGGCGTTGTGGCCCTAATTCATACCACACAAACCACGCAGCTGTCAGTAAGAATGCATGAAGAGTCTCACATTGAGCAATTAATCCGACACGCATGGATGCCGCGCAGCATAAGACGATGCCCGCAGCGATGATTCCTGCGTTAGCGCTGTTGCGATAATGACGTGCCGCCAATGCGGTAACTACCGCGATGCCGAAGAGCGATAGAAGCGCAGGGAGGCGGATTGCGACTGCATTAAGCGGTGCAAGCCAGTCACTTGCCGGGAAAAGCCATGACAGCACTGCGACCAGCCATGGATAGAGCGGGAAACACCGGACTGGCGCGCCTTGGAAATGCGGCGTGAGAAAATGCCCTTCAGCACGCATGTCTTGCGCGATTGCCGCAATAATTGACTCGTCGCTAGCGCGCAACTCCGGCATCCACAGGAACAATCCGTATGTGATGACGCTGAAAATAATTATCAGCCAGGGAGTTATGCGTTTGTTTTGCGCGTTGTTATCCATGAGCATGCCTGATAGAAAGACGACTGTTATTCGAGCATTCTCAATTCGCCATCACGCGTCACTTCGCGGAAGAAGCAGGAGCGGTAGCCCAGATGGCATGCTTTGCCGCCCAGCGCTTCGACTTTCAGTACAACGCTGTCGAGGTCGCAATCGACTAATATCTGCTTTACGAGCTGGTAGTGTCCGCTCGTCGCGCCCTTGACCCATAGC
>CAVGNO010000195.1:0-1863 GCA_963630475.1 Blautia faecis
TCACTTGGCTGGGCTATAAGTGGGATGGCGAAATCAAATTTGCGTCGGACTACTTCGACACGATGTACGAATTCGCGCTCATCATGATTCGCAAAGGCCTGGCGTATGTCGATGACCAAAGCGCAGACGAAATCCGCGCGAACCGCGGCACGCCTTTTGCGCCAGGGAAGAATTCACCCTGGCGCGACCGCAGTGTCGAAGAAAATCTCGATTTGTTTGAGCGGATGCGCAAAGGCGAATTTCCCAATGGTAGCCGGACACTGCGTGCAAAAATCGACATGGCGTCACCGAATATCAATTTCCGCGATCCCGTGATGTATCGAATTCTGCATGAAGAGCATCAGCGCACGGGAAACAAGTGGTGCATCTATCCGATGTATGACTGGGCGCATGGCTTGGAAGACTCGCTGGAACATGTGACACACTCGCTTTGCACGCTGGAATTTGAGATTCATCGTCCGCTTTACGACTGGTTCCTCGTGCCGCTGCCGATTGAGCAGAAGCCGCGGCAGATTGAATTCAGCCGTCTGAATCTGAATTACACGGTGATGAGCAAGCGCAAACTGTTGCGCCTCGTGCAAGAACAGCATGTCAGCGGCTGGGATGATCCGCGCATGCCTACTGTGCGCGGATTGCGCCGCCGTGGCTATACGCCTTCATCCATCCGCAATTTTGTCGCCGCTGTCGGTATCACCAAATTCAATGGCATCACCGATGTCGGCGTCCTGGAAAACACTTTGCGCGAGGAGCTCAATCGCGAAGCGCCGCGATACATGGCAGTCCTCCATCCGCTCAAAGTCGTCATCACTAACTATCCGGAAGGGCAGACTGAAGAGATTGAAGCAGTCAATAACCCGGAGAATCCCGCTGCCGGCACACGCACAATTCGCTTTGGACGCGAGCTCTATATCGAGCAGGATGACTTCCGCGAAGTGCCGCCGCCAAAATATTTCCGCTTGGCGCCAGGCAAGGAAGTGCGTCTCCGCTGGGGATACTTCATCCGCTGCGAAGAAGTCATCAAGGATGAAGCCGGCAATGTCGTCGAATTGCGTTGCACATACGATCCGGCAACGCGCGGCGGCAATGCGCCGGATGGCCGCAAAGTCAAAGGCACAATTCACTGGGTCGAAGCGACGAGCGCAATCAAGGGCGAAGTGCGCGAATACGACCGGCTCTTCAAAGTCGCCAACCCGGATGATGTCGAAGAAGGCCATGACTTCCTCGAAAATCTCAATCCGGATTCACTGCATATCCTCAAGGACTGCATGCTCGAACCGGGATTGGCGCAGCTGCCAGCAGAAAGCCGCGTGCAGTTTGAACGCCTCGGATACTTCTGCAGCGACTGGCGTGACCATACATCGGCTCAGCCGGTCTTCAACCGCACAGTCAGCTTGAAAGACTCCTGGGCAAAAATCGAGAAAAAGAATTAAACATGGCAAATTACGATTTTTCCGGACAATTTGCACTCGTCACCGGCGGGACACGCGGAATCGGTGCCGCAGTCAGCCGCGCGCTCCTGGAAGCCGGCGCAACCGTCATTGCGACTTACGCCGGCAATGCAGCCGCTGCACAGGAATTTGCGCATGCGCTGCCAGAGGACTTGCAAGCGCGCTTCAGCGCATCGGCATTCGATGTCGCAAATATGAGCGCTTGTGAAGCATTTTTTGCGCAATATGACGCGCAGTATCCCCAGCTGGATATCGCGGTGTCATGCGCAGGAATCCGCCAGGATGGTGTTGTCGCAATGCTTCCGGAAGAATCGTGGCACCGCGTAATTGACGTAAATCTCGGGGGCGCATTCAATATCGCAAAATGCGCGGTCTTGCGCATGCTACGTAAGCGCTATGGCCGTATCGTCTTGCT
>CAVGNO010000195.1:1873-3288 GCA_963630475.1 Blautia faecis
GCCCAATGGGGCGCCTCGGTTGGAGTGGCCAAGCCAATTACGCTGCGTCCAAAGCGGGACTGGTCGGCATGGCGCGTTCACTTGCGAAGGAAGTAGCGCGCCGCGGCATCACGGTCAATTGTGTCTCACCCGGATTTATCGATACTGACTTCATCGGCAATCTGACTGACGAGCAGAAGAAGGAATACACTGCGCTCGTGCCAGTACGGCGCTTCGGCCGCCCCGACGAAGTCGCCGATGCCGTCCTCTATCTTGCGTCACGCAATGCCGCATACGTCACCGGATCGGTGCTGGAAATATCAGGCGGCCTATAATCTATAACATCTTCAATGTTCGAATTTCTCAAACAGCTAAAACGTAATAAACCAATGCGTATTGTAGTCAATGGCAATCCTGCATTGCGCTCCATTTCTGCACCAATCGACGAAATTACTGCAGAGACACGAAATTTTGCCGCGGAATTGACGCGGTCGCTTGTCGAGAGCGAGACGCCGGGTGTCGGCTTGGCAGCGCCGCAAGTCGGCGTGAATCTGCGCATGGTCGTGATAGATACGCGCAGTGACGAAGGGCCGCGGCCTGATGCATTGCCGGGCGAGTTGATGCTCGAACCGCAGATGCCAGTCGTATTAATCAATCCCGAAATTATATCAAGCAGCTCGGAGTGCGACTGCACATCCGAAGGATGCTTGAGCTTGCCGGGCGTCAGCGGTCATGTCACGCGCCCGAAGACAGTTGTATTGAAGAGCCGGCTGCTCAATGGCTCTGAATTTACCGCCGAATGCGGTGGCCTTTTAGCGCGATGCCTGCAGCATGAAATTGACCATCTCGATGGCATTCTATTCTATGACCGCATTCCGCAGGACGAACAGAAGAAAAGCAAGACGCAGATGGCGCGCTTGGAGAAACGCGAGTTGAGCTTGCTTAAAATTGCTGAAAAGAAATGAAATGAGTGATTCACCCCAGACATTTCAGAAGATGCCATCGGGTGGCGATGGTGTGATTCCGATCGATTTGCGTGTGTTGCGCTTCAGTGATATCATGCGCTACGTCTTCTTCAATCCGAAGCTGGGATGGGCGTTGTGCAGTATCAAGCCGTTTTTGTGTACGTCGATAGTATTGATGATTATGCTATGCGGCTTCGGCAGCTGCATTATCACAATGTCGTCATCACTTACCGAAAGAGCCGGAGATATCCGCCATGGCATCGACTTCCTTGTCGAAACCGCAGGCGAAGTGCGTTTCACCGGCAATGGCAAGCTGGAATGGGATGACGCGACGGATGCAAAATTACCCGTCGCTGCGCGTCTTAACCACATCAGGATGGATATCACGCAGAAGCTGCCCGGCAGAGCAGAGACTAAAGCAATTGCCGGTAGCATCGACAATGCCGGAATTATCGTCAGTCATAATGGCGT
>CAVGNO010000196.1:0-3283 GCA_963630475.1 Blautia faecis
TCAATCCATACTGGCGAGCGACCAGCTCGTCTGCGCCGTAGCGTTTACGCAGAAGCGGCTTCTCAATCTTTCCGGTAGGATTGCGTGGCACTTCTGCGAAGATAATCCGTCGCGGGCGCTGATAGCGCGGCAATGCCATACAGAACTGATTCACATCGGCCTCCGTCAATGTGTGGTCAGGCTTTACATCGATAATTGCGGCCGCGATCTCGCCCAAACGTTGATCTGGCAAACCTATGACTGCGACATCCTTGATCGCGTCATTGCGCCGCAGGAAGTCCTCGATTTGAACCGGATAGAGGTTTTCGCCGCCAGTGATGATTACGTCCTTCTTGCGGTCGACTAAATAGATGAAGCCGTCTTCGGATTCGACCGCCATATCGCCAGTGTAGAGCCATCCGTCGTCAGAGAGCACATCCTTGGTCGCCGCTTCGTCCTTATAGTAGCAACGCATGACACCGTCGCCCTTCACTGCCAATTCGCCGACAGTACCGCGCGCGACTTTCTCGTGTTGCGCATTGACAATTTCAGTTTGCCAACCATAGCCAGCGACGCCAATTGCGCCGACATGGTCGATATTTTCGACGCCGAGGTGGACTGCGCCTGGCCCGATTGACTCGCTCAAGCCGTAGTTCGTATCATATTGATGATGTGGGAAGACTGTGAGCCAGCGCTTGATCAACGCAGGCGGAACCGGCTGTGCGCCAATATGCATCAGCCGCCACTGCTCGAGGTGATATTCATCCAGCTTGATTTCTCCGCGATCAATCGCATCCAGGATGTCCTGCGCCCATGGTACGAGCAACCAGACAATTGTGCAGCGCTCGGCTGACACTGCGTGGATAATCCATTCCGGCTTCACGCCCTTGAGCAACACCGCTTTGCCGCCAACCATGAGACTGCCAAACCAGTGCATCTTCGCACCCGTATGATAGAGCGGCGGAATGCACAGGAAGATGTCGTCGTGCGTCTGATGATGGTGATTCTGCTCGACTTTACACGCATGCATCAGACTGCGATGGCGGTGGACAATTGCTTTCGGAAAGCCAGTCGTGCCGCTGGAGAAGTAGATAGCCGCGTCATCTTCGTCATTGAGTGGAATTGCTGGCGCCTTGCTCGAACAATATGATACGAGGTTATTGTAGCTCTCGGCAAAAGTCGGGCAGTCCTCGCCGACATAGAAAAGATGCTTCGTACGCGGAATGAGTCCGCAGATCGCTTCAACACGCCCGGTGAATTCCGGACCGAAGACGAGTGCATCGACATCTGCCAAATCGAGGCAATACTTGATATCATCGGAAGAATAGCGGAAATTCAGCGGCACAGCCATCGCGCCTGCTTTGAGAATGCCAAAATAGATCGGAAGCCACTCCAAGCAGTTCATCAGGAGAATTCCGACGCGGCAATTGCGTCCGAGATGGCGCGTCAAAAGCAAATTTGCAAAACGATTTGCTTTGCGGTCAAATTCCGCCCACGTCATCTCCGAACGGAATGAGTCTATCGGGCTTGATTCAATCAGCGCGTATTCACGCCATGTCGTATGGCGCGTCTCCAATTCCTGCGGATTGATTTCAACTAGCGCGACTTCGTCCGCAAAATCACGCGCATTCTTCTCAAGATATTCAGTAATTGGCATCGTTGTATGCTACACAAATAAAAATCTACTATTCACCAAACACACCAAGCTTCCGGAAACGGCGATAGCGCTCATCCATCAGCCGGGAGTGCGATTTTCTGCGCAAATCCTTGAGGTGTTTCTGAAGCGCGGCTTTGAGGAATTGCCCTGCTGCAGTCGGATCACGATGTGCACCGCCATCCGGCTCCGGGATGATTTCATCGATAATGCTGAATTTCAGCAAGTCGGTTGCGGTCAGATGCAGTGCTTCAGCGGCATCCGGCGCTTTCTCCGGCTTGCGCCAAAGAATTGCCGCACAGCCCTCCGGAGTAATTGCAGAGTAGTATGAATTTGCAAACATGAGCACGCGGTTGCCGACCGCGAGGCCGAGCGCGCCGCCGGAACCGCCCTCGCCCGTGATTACCGAGATAACCGGAACGCTCAAACGGAACATCTCACGCAAATTTACCGCAATCGCTTCGCCGACATGACGTTCTTCACTGCCAATCCCAGGATACGCACCCGGAGTGTCAATCAACGTGATGATCGGGCAATCCGCTTTGTTCGCAAGCCGCATCAGCCGCAATGCTTTCCGATAGCCCTCCGGCTGCGCACACCCGAAATGCGTCTCCATATATTCCTTGGGATCGCGACCCTTGCGCGTGTAGATGAGCATCACCGGCTTGTCTTCAAATATCGCAAATCCGCCGACAATTGCGCGGTCATCGCCATACCGCCGGTCGCCATGCAACTCCATATAATCAGAAAAGAGCATCTTGACATAATCAGCCGGACGCGGCCGTTGCGGATGACGCGCCATCAACACGCGCTCCCATGCCGGCATGTGCGTGCGCAAATACTCCTTGAGCATCGCGATGCGCGATTCAAGATTTGCCAGCGGCTCGGAGAGCTCCTCGCCACTGATAACCATGTAGCGCTGTAATTCAGCTACCGCTTCATCCAACGCCATTATCGGCTTCTCAAATTCCAGATAATCTGATGGCATGACCGGTTATTCTTCGATTACCACGCGTACCGCAGGAGTCTTGCCGCCCGCTACCGGAATGAAGTCAAAGAGCTCCTCGACATCGGAATTGTGCATGCGGACGCATCCGGCAGATGCGCCCGTGCCAATCGACTTGTCATCCCATGTGCCATGGATGCCATAGCTCGTGTAAGACGCATCCGTGCCTTCCGTCGGCGTCAATTTCAGCCATCGCGTGCCCAAGATATTGCCAGGCTCGCCGAATGGAATCACTTCGCCATTGGGAGACCACCACGATGGATGCACGAGATGCTCCGTGATAAGGAATGTGCCGACCGGAGTGCGGTTCTCCTTGCCAATGCTGACTCCGTAAGTGCGATAAAGCGATTTATTGCGATAAAGCAAAAGCGTATACTCGTGCTTGACAACGCGAATCGACCAGACGCCCTTGATATACAGCATCGCTTGTCCAGGATGGATAATCGGATCGCGCCCGTCATCACGCCGCAAACCCTCATTCACACGCAATAAATTCCCAACACTGATGTATTTCTTGTCCGCAATGCGTTTGAGCGAATCTCCCTTGACGACGACATAGCGCTCTTTCTCATGACATGGCGCACTGGAATTCATCAGTCTCCGGTTGATTGTGTTGATGAGCTCCGCGGCATCACGCCATGTAC
>CAVGNO010000197.1:0-3160 GCA_963630475.1 Blautia faecis
GATTATCCTCGAAAATGAGCACGGCGTCCAGTCCGTCCGCATCAATGTCGAAGCAAATGAAGGCGTCACCGGCTATACAGTCGAGAAGCACCTCAAGGAGCGCCTCGGCTTCTCACCGCACGGCGATGTATTCGCGCCCGGCACGCTGCCGCGTAGCGAAGGCAAAGCGAAGCGCGTCATCCGCATCGACAAGTAGCGCACTCTCACGATGGCCGATCAACCACACATCTTAATCACCGGCGGCGCGGGATTCCTGGGCACGAACTTGGCATTGCGATTATTGCAATCCGGCGCACACGTCGAACTCTGGGATAATTTCCAGACCGGCAAAGAAGCAAATTGCAAGCTTTTGCAAGCGCAGTTTCCCGCTCTGCTGACTTATCGCAAAGTCGATGTGCGCGAACTGCCCGCGCTGCCGGATGACTGGCGAGTTGATGAGATATACAACATGGCATGCCCGGCTTCGCCGCCTTTTTACCAAGCCGACCCGATTGGCACGACGCTTACTTGCGTCATGGGCGCGCTCAATATGCTGAATCTGGCATTGCGCTACAACGCACGCATTTTGCAAGCGTCTACATCTGAAGTATACGGCGAAGCGCAAGTCCACCCCCAGCCGGAGAGTTACCGCGGCAATGTCAATTGCGATGGCATCCGCGCGTGTTATGACGAAGGGAAGCGCTGCGCGGAGAGCATCTTCTTCGATCATCACCGGCTGAATGGCACGCGCATTAAAGTCGTGCGGATTTTCAATACATACGGGCCGTTTATGCAGCCGAATGACGGCCGAGTCGTGACCAACTTCATCCTCCAAGCGTTGAATGGTGATCCCATTACGCTCTATGGCGATGGCACGCAGACGCGCTCATTCTGCTACTGTGACGACTTGATTTCCGGACTGATTGCGATGATGCATTCACCGGAAGAATTCACCGGCCCCGTCAATCTCGGCAATCCCGGCGAATTCACGATTGCACAGCTAGCCGAGATGGTTCTGGCGAAGACAGGCAGCAAATCCCCCGTCGTCTACCGGCCACTGCCCTCCAATGACCCGCTCGTACGGCGGCCGGATATCACACTAGCCAAACGCGCGCTGAACTGGGAACCGAAGATTGCATTGGATGACGGCTTGACTCGCACAATCGACTATTTTAGCTTGCTTCTGAAGCAAAAGGAAGAATTATGAATCTGCTGATTATCGGCGCCGGCAAAATGGCGACTGCACTCGGTCATGGCATTGCTAAGCATTGCAAGGACAGATTTACTCAAATCACTGCATGCGATCCAAATGAGCATGCACGCGCGGCATTTACGCAGACGACCGGATTGCAATGCGTCGAAGCCGCGACACCGGAATTGACCGCGGCCGCAGATTTGATCATCCTCGCAGTCAAGCCGCAAGTCGCCGCAAGCGCATGCGTAGCACTGCCGCCGCGCAAAGCAGACGTAATTATCCTGTCGATTTGCGCAGGCATCTCGATTGACAAAATCAAAGAATGGCTGCATAGCGACCGCATCATCCGCGTCATGCCCAATACGCCGCTGCTGGTCGGCTTCGGCGCAAGCTGTTTTGCATTGGCGGACGCCAATGACGCACAGTGCCGGGAAAATGCCATCGCAATCCTCTCGCCATCCGGCAAAGTCTGGCAGATTGACGAAGCGCAGATGGATGCCGTCACCGCACTCTCGGGTTCCGGCCCCGCGTACTTCTTCGCATTCATCGAAGCACTGCGCGATGGCGGCGTCAAACTCGGCCTCGATGCGACGCAAGCGCAGGAGCTGGCAATTCAGACGATGCGCGGCGCATGCGAGATGCTTATCGCGGGCTGCGGCACACCGGAGCAATTGCGCGAAGCCGTCACTTCCAAGGGCGGCACGACTGCCGCCGCACTCGACGTCATGGCGAAAGATGATTTTGCCGGATTAGTCGCAAAGCTGATGCGCGCCGCTTCAGACCGCTCAAAGGAACTGGGGAAATAGCTACTAGGGGGACAACGACAGCATGAGCATACTAGTCACCGGCGGAGCCGGATTCATCGGATCGCATCTTTGCCGCGCACTTCTAGCGGCCGGCGAAAAAATCGTCGTGCTTGACGATCTTTCCACTGGCACATACGAAAATCTCGACGGCATCGAAGATGGCGAAAACCTGAAGTTGATTGTCGATTCCGTCAATAATGCGAAACTGGTAGACCGCTGTGTGCGTGAAGCCGATTATGTCTTCCATCTTGCCAGCGCTGTCGGCGTGCGCTTGATTATCGATCAGCCTGTACATACGATCGAGAGCATCGTCGGCGGCACCGAGACTGTGCTGAAATCCTGTGCGCGCTATCGCCGGCCATTTCTACTGACCAGCACATCGGAAGTCTACGGCAAAGGATCGAAAGTGCCCTTCAGCGAAAATGACGACACAGTCATGGGGCCCACTTGCACGCGCCGCTGGAGTTACGCATGCGCAAAAGCACTGGACGAATTTCTCACGCTTGCATATTGGACGGAATCGCGCTTGCCGGTAACTGTCGTGCGGCTCTTCAATACTGTCGGACCGCGCCAAACTGGCCAATATGGCATGGTGATTCCCAATTTTGTCGAACAAGCATTGCAAGGTAAGCCGGTGACAGTGTATGGCGACGGCACGCAGTCGCGCTGTTTTGCGCACGTCAAGGATATTGTCGGCGCGCTCATGGCATTGCGAAAATGTCGCGCTGCGCGTGGCCAAGTCATCAATATCGGCAATGACCAGGAAATCTCAATTATGGAGCTAGCTCGGGAAGTAATTCGGCTGACTGGCTCGAATTCACAGATTTCGGTAATTCCGTATGACAAAGCGTATGGCGTCGGATTTGACGATATGCACCGGCGAGTCCCGGATTTGAGCAAAGTCCGCAGTCTGATTGGCTATGAGCCCAAGTGCAGTCTTGAAGATATTTTAGTTGATGTAATTGCAGAGAAGAAGGCGAAGCTGGAATGTTTGACGTATTAATAATTGGCGGCGGCGTCATCGGCTGCGCAATTGCACGTGAATTAAGCCGTTATGACTTGCGCATCGGACTGCTGGAACGCAGTATCGATGTCTCGGAAGGCACATCAAAAGCTAACAGCGCAATTGTCCACAGCGGCCATAGCGCAAAACCCGGCACATTGATGGCGCAGTATAATC
>CAVGNO010000198.1:0-3081 GCA_963630475.1 Blautia faecis
GAGCTGGTCAGTATCGCAATCCCGCAGACATTCTCGTCATCAAATGGCAATGAGCGCGGGACATGCTCCGTGTAGTCATAATCGTAGACTAAAATGCGCTCATCACAGCTCTCGCGCAACTTGTCCAGACTCTTCTCCATTAAACGCAAATCCCCAGAATTCCAGCGCGGGACGACAAATAAAATGGTCGGCGGCTTTTTCGCGGCATTGCTGTCTACCATCTTGCGGATGAATGTGCCGCGCCCACGCACAACCTCTAATACACCCTCCTCGCGAAGACGCGATACCGCTTGCTCAACTACTAGCTGGCTGACTTTGTAACGCTCCATGAGCTCACGCGTCGCAAAAAATTTCTCGCCAGTGGAATGACCCGCAAGATCCTGAAGAAGATTGGCGTAAAGAATGTCGGTTTTCAAAATCTGATGTGCCATGCTGCATCTCCTGGTGTATTATTCTGTATCCATGTATACTATAGCATACTAATTTAACAATACACAAGTAATACACGCAAAAAAAAATAAAAAAATCGCGCCACCGGAATCCGGCGACGCGATTTGCAGTCAGGATGGATGTAAGATGTTAGTAATTAATGAAATCTGGCGTTGCACCCTCCTTTTCATACCAGTCGAAATGATGTTCTGTGCCATTGATACACCAGTATTCGGGGCACGCATTTTCCTGCCAGTCGAGTGGTTCGGCATTCACTACACCCTTTGATGCTATCTTCATGAGCTCCTTGAGCTCTGTCTTCTCAATATCAGTGAGCGTTTTCGGATCCGGTGAGACGAAGAGCGAGCTGCCGGAATGCGCAACCAGCTGTGCGAATTGACGATTCAGCGACCAGTCGATTTTGCCGGAAATACCGACGCAATCGGCGTCCATTTCAAAGAATGTGCGATGCTGGCATGCGCGGAATGCGACAGTATTTACGCCCATTTTGCGCGTACGCTCCCAGCGCACGCCTGATGTGTCGTCGCCTGTACGCGAGATCTCCTGCAGTCCGGCTGCAAGATGACCGATGACGTTGCATCCCATGATGAGCACCGGTCCTGCCGCTTCACGGATAGTACGGAAGAGCGCGGTGAGGATTTCGGCAGTAGTGTGTGTGCTGTCGTAGAACCGCCACCCATCCTGGCTGTAAGGATTATATTCGCATGGCCAGGTATGCATGCCAAATGCATAACGTTTCGTGGCGTCGTATGTCGTGAAGTCATGTTTGATGAGCTCGAAGCCCCAGTTGCGAATGCGCGTGATGTCTTCTGCGACCAGCTTTAGGACATCGGGATGCGAAGGATCCAGCGTGTAAGGCTCATTGCGCAGGAAGAGTTCGCGGTTGAGCGACTCGTCTTTTGTATAGAGCGGACGATACCAGATGCCGGGACGCACATCGTATTTCTTCATTTTTGCAGCAAGATTCGGCATATCCGGGAAATTGGCATTACCAGCGCGCCATGGACCGAAATTGTTGCAATTGTTGAGGCGCAATTCCTGCCAGCCGTCGTCGATTACCATGAATGGCCGATTCGCTAGGCCTTCGGTGAGCTCGGCCAAAAGGCGGCAGTCTTCCAGCACTGTCGCTTCGGTGATATTTCCGTACGCGTAATACCAGTTGTTGCTGCCGTATACCGGCGCGGACGGCAAGCGCGGATCGCTGCAAAGCGCTGCGCAGAATTTGCCGGCTGCCGCATACGCGTTGATGCCAGTGTAACACTCGCTGACGATCTGTGCGACTTCGAGTGTACGCCCATTGAGCTGCACACCGCGCATGCCGCAACGCAGATCGCACCAAAGTGTGATGCCGGCTGGATCAGCCGTCCACGCGACAAATGCACTCGGACGCACTTTGACGCCACAGCCGACAACACATTCAGAGGAGGGCAGCTGCGCTAGAAAATACCATGGCATCATGCGGGACGCGTCAAAGCCGCTCCAGCAGCTGTCGCCGTAAGTGCGTTCCCACGCATCGCCGCAGAAGCGTGTCCCACGCGGCAATGCATGCTCCCATCGCAAACGCAAATACGACAGCGGTGTCTCCTGCGCGGAGACTTTCAGTATGCCATTGGTACAGGATACTGTTACATCGCTCGATTTGGAAATCAACCCATGCTCGCCATAGATGGCGATGCTGTCAGGCGTGGATTTTAGAAATGACATGTCTTGTGTGTATTATGTTTGGGGACTTTGGTGAAGAAGCAACTTCACGAATCCAGTGGCTTATTTATCTACGTCCTCCGGCATGTGCTGGCAGGAGCATCCCGCATCACATGTCACGATTTCACCCGTCATATTCGAGCTCTCATCGCTAGCGAGGAATGCGACGACGTTTGCGATATCGCGTCCGGATGCCTCATGGCGTAACGGGCAATTCAGCCGACGGCGCTGTTTGATCTCTTCCGGGAGCACATCCCAGCGTTCGGTGTAGATGTATCCCGGTGCGCACGCATTGACGCGTATGCCGCTGGGACCTAAATCCAGTGCAAGCGAACGCACCATCGAATTGATTGCGCCTTTGCTCGCACAATACGCAGTGCGGTTGCGGATTGCACGCATCGCGGTGTTGGAGGAGAGGAAGACGACTACGCCGCGTTCCGGCTGCTTCAGGAAAAAGCGCGTCACTGCTTGTTGAGTGACCTGGAAGCCACCACGGACATTTACGCCCAGCACTTCCATCACGTATGACGGATCCATTTCAACGAATGGCTTGCCAATGCCTTGATGTGCCGCGTTGTTTACTAGGATGTCGAGCCGGCCCGCTTCCTGCTCGATGCAATCGAAAAGATGCCGGACTTGCTCAAGATTCGAGACATCGCACGGAATCGCGCGAACCGCTTCACAGCCGTGCTGTTTGAGAAATTCTGCGCCTCGCGCTGTGGACTCCGGCGAAGAGCCACACATAAATACACGCGCGCCCTCTTCGACAAATTTCTGGACGATGTCGAGGCCGGTATTGCGATTGCCGCCAGTGACTAGCACTACTTTGTTTTCAAAACGCTTCATTTTTTCTCCATCTCGTAGTATGGCACTGCATCAACCGGGCGGATATTGGTGAGGTCGCCGCGGTAATGCCGTAATTGAATCGGC
>CAVGNO010000199.1:0-3078 GCA_963630475.1 Blautia faecis
GACGCAAAATTCTCTAACTCCACGGATCCAGGAATGAAAGTTTAGCGTATTTTTTGTTCCCTCCCGCGTAGATGCGATACTATAATAATTTGCGTGGAGTTTTTCTTCAGATTGCGGTTGTACATTTATATTCTCTCCCTGTGCTGAATTTCCTCTGAAATCTTATTTGTTGATAACGTATGAGCGACGACACACCAAAGCAAACCGAAAATGACGAAAGCGTGAAACAACCGCAGAAGCGCAGGGCCTCCAAACCCAAGACAGCGCAGGACGATAAAGCGAATGCTCACGATGACCAGGAGAAAAAAACTCCGCCGCATTTCAACGGCATGGATTTTATCTCGACACTTAATGATGCATTCGAGAAGCTCGGCTTCAACGGTGTCGGATCGGTGCGCTTCGCCGATTTTACGATTGGTCCGGATGGCGTCGCGACGCCTGTCGATCACTCCGCAGATGCGGCGGCGCACAACGCGCAATATACTAATGCCGGCGCACAGTCCGCGCAGTGCGACGCGAAAAGATGCCAGGATGACAAAAGCGATCCGCTTGGCATGATTCGTTCCTTCTCGATGACTCCGCGCGAGATTCGCGACTATCTTGACCGCTATGTCATCAGCCAGGGCGAAGCAAAGAAAGTGCTCGCGACGGCAGTCTGCGACCACTATAACCATGTTCGCAGATGCCTCGAGCACCCGGAAATCGCAGCGCGTGATTTTGCGAAATCCAATGTCCTGATGCTTGGCCCGACGGGTGTCGGCAAGACATATCTCATGCGTTGCATCGCAAAACTCATCGGCGTGCCATTTGTCAAAGCCGATGCGACAAAATTTTCCGAAACCGGCTATGTCGGCTACGATGTCGAAGACATCATCCGCGATTTAGTCAAAGCCGCAAATAACGACATCAATCTCGCACAATACGGCATCGTCTATATCGATGAAATTGACAAGATAGCATCCAAGACATCGGATGGCCAGAAAGATGTCTCCGGGCGCGGCGTTCAGACCAACTTGCTCAAATTGCTGGAAGAAAGTGACGTGCGGATTCTCGCGCAAAATGACATGCTGGGGCAGATGCAAGCAATGATGTCCTACCAGCGCCGCGGCACTGTCCCGCCTTCCACTATCAGCACTAAATACATCCTCTTCATCGTCTCCGGCGCATTTGTCCATCTGGACGACATTGTCCGCCGCCGCCTCGGCAATTCTGTCATCGGCTTCAACGCCGACCGCGAGAGCGCGCAGCGCGCAAATGGCGACGAAGCCGCGATGCTCAAATATACGACAAATGCCGATTTAGTGAAATACGGCTTCGAGCCCGAATTCATCGGGCGCCTCCCTGTTCGCGTCAGCCTCGACGAGCTGTCTGTTGATGACTTGGAGAAGATCCTGACGACTGCGGAGAATGGCATCTGGGATCAATATCAGGAAGTGATGGCCGGATATGACATCGCATTAAGCGCAGATCACGCTGCGTTACGCAAAATCGCCGAAGAAGCAGTGCAGGAAAAGACCGGCGCACGCGGACTGCTCACAGTCCTCGAACGGCTCTTCCGGAACTTTAAGTTTGAATTGCCCGGCCGCGGCATCCATGCGCTCAATCTCACCGAAGCGATGGTGGAAGAGCCTGACAAAGCGTTGCAGCAGCTTCTCGCATCAGCACTGTCAATCCGAAAATAACCAATGCGCCACTTCAACTGGTACATCACGAAGAATTTATTGGGCACACTGCTATTGGCGATGGGCATCCTGGCATTTGTGATGCTGTCAGTGCACTTCTTCCGCGCATTCAGCATGCTTGCCAGCGGCGTTTCGCCGTTGTTGCTGGGAAAAATCCTGCTCTATCTCTTTCCCGACATCCTGCGCTATGTACTGCCGCTGTCGCTGCTCGTCGCAACAGTACTAGTGTACAGCCGGATGTCTGCCGACAATGAGATTACTGCGATGAAAGCCAGCGGCATCAGCATCTGGCAGATGGTTGCGCCGGGTGTCCTCTTGAGCGTGATACTCTGCATATTAAGCCTCTGGCTCGGATTATTCGTCTCGCCGGAATTGCGCTATAAGAGCGAGCAATTGCGCTGGCAAGCGCTCTCCACGACACCGCTTGCGCTCATTGAGCCGGGCAGTGTCACGCGCCTCTCCGATACCGCGAGCATCCGTGTCGGCACGAAGGATGATAATGGCGTGCTCTATGATGTGCATTATCTGGAACTGGACTCCAAAAACAGCCGCGTGCGCGATATCACTGCAGCGACCGGCATCCTCTCCATCGACGCAGAAGACGGCAGCATCAAGCTCATTCTGCACGACTTTACATTCACCGACAATGTCGTCCACACGGAAACCGACACATCGGCCAATGCGTCAAATGATCAGCATAAGTCGGTCAGTGACGGCGGATTTCTCTCCGCAAAAAGCATCACGATTCCAATTCATTATGCGTCAATGCAGGACAAGAAGCCGTTAGTGCGCAAGAATAAGATGATGCCTGCGCTCATGCTGTTAGGCGACACTGCGTGGCTTATTTCGCATAATGAGCCGGTCACGAAGAACTGGATGGAATTCCATCATCGGCTTGCGCTGGGCTTTTCACCGCTTGCATTCATGCTGCTGGGCATTCCGTTCGGCATCCGCAACAAACGCAGCGGAAATTCCTCCGGCTTGCTGATCTGCGTTGTCCTAGCGCTGGTCTTCTATGGCTTCTCGTTGCTCTCGGGAAGCCTCGTCAATCACCCTGCCCTCCATCCGGAATACATCATCTGGCTTCCCAATATCCTCTATCAACTGGGCGGACTGTTCATTCTCGCCAAACTGAATAAATAGAATCTATGCTCGTAAGAAATACTGTCACTGCGCTACTGTTCGCATGCTTGCTTCCGCTGGCCGCATATACTTGGGAGAATGGGCCGTATGCATTGACACTTGATTCGACAATTGACCAGTTAAGCGGCGACGTGACAAGTGAGAAGTATCCCAATGCGGATGCCGTCGTGCTCAATTACACCATCTCCATCCGTTATAATGCCGACGGAACATATTTCCAAGTTGCGGACAACGCAGTGAAAGTATTGAACGA
>CAVGNO010000200.1:0-2988 GCA_963630475.1 Blautia faecis
GCGTAAAAAGTAAGCACTTTGCTGTGCTGCGCGTCAATTCTGCGCGGTCTGTCAGAATATATCTATTTTCCCGGATTCTTCCTGGCAGACTACGCAGGTTGTGTTGAGATTTCCAGCCGTGTGGAATTACTCTTCGTCAGTCTCTTCCTTCGCCGCTTCTTCCTGAATCTTCTTTGCAATTGCGGACGGAACTGGGTCGTAACGCTCGAATTTCATCGTGAATGCACCGCGCCCTTGCGTCATGGAACGCAACTGCTGCGGATAGGAGTATATCTCGGCCAGCGGGACTTCGGCTGTCACTTGCTGCAAGCCGTCCTGGCGGTCCATTCCGAGGATACGACCGCGACGGCTGTTGAGATCGCCCTGAATCGCGCCCATGTATTCATCGGGGAATTCAATCGCCAGACTCATAATCGGCTCGAGCAACTCCGGCTTCGCTTTCGCCATCGCAGCACGGAATGCGCCGCGCGTCGCAATCTTGAATGCCATTTCGGAGGAATCAACCGGGTGGTACTTGCCAAAGAAGACTGTCGCTTTGAAGTTGATGACTTTGGAATGCGACAGCGGGCCGGCCAGACGTGTCTCGGCAACGCCCTTCTCGATTGCCGGAATGAAGTTCTTCGGAATTGCGCCGCCGACGACTTCATTGCCAAACTGGTACTCTTCTTCCTGTGTGCCGGCAAATGGCTCAATGCGCAGATGCACTTCAGCAAACTGACCGTGACCGCCGGACTGCTTCTTGTGGCGGAACATGTCTTCGCCCCTGGCTTTGACCGTCTCGCGGTAGGGGACTTTCGGAGTGTCCAAATTGACCGCGACTTTGAAATCGTTCTTCAAGCGCGCAACCATCATGTTGAGCTGCTGGTCGCCCATGCCGCTCACGATAGTCTGATGCGTCTCGGCATTGCGCTCAATCTTCAGCGTGAGATCCTCGCCCATCATGCGCTGAAGCGCTGCCGCCAGTTTGTCTTCCTCACCTTTATTGACTGCGCTGATCGCGTACATCGTTGTCGGCTGCGGATAATCAACCGGTGCGAATGCGACATCGACTTGCTTGGAGCTTAGGACATCCATCATGCCGGTGTTCTTCAGCTTCGCTAATGCAACAATCTCACCTGGGCCTGCGCTCTCCGCATTCTCCTGACCCTTGCCCTGAATCAGCAACAGATTGCCAATGCGCTCCTTGCTCTGCTTCGTCGAATTGACAATTTCGCTGTCCGAAGTGAATGTGCCGCTGAAAATGCGCATGTAAGTCAGCTGACCGATAAATGCGTCATTGACCGACTTGAAGACATATCCGACTGCGTCATTGCCAGTGCGGACAATTTCGCCGGACGCCAGATTGATTGGAATATCGTCGGTCGGTGCCGGACCATAAGCGGCGATGAAGTCCATGAGCTCATTGACACCGATGTCCTTGAGCACTGATCCAGCAAAAATCGGGACGAGCTTTTCATTTGCGACAGCCGCGCGCAGGCCATTGAGGATTTCCTCGTCGCTCAAATCGCCTTTGTCTAAATATTTTTCCAGGAGTTCATCCGTGGATTCGGCAATCGCTTCTACGATGCTCGTGCGATAATTCGGATCAACGCCATTTTCGGTGAAGACTTTGTTGATTCCGGTGAAAGATGCTTTCTGGCCATTCGGAATGGTCAGCGGTACACAGGATTTCTTCACGCAAGTGTTGCGTAACATCTCGAGCTTATGCTCAAAATCCGCTTCATCTTTATCGCAGTCGTTGATGAAGATGCAACGCGGCAGATGAAGTTCGCGTGCATAACGCCAAGCGCGTAAAGTACCAGGACCGATCGATGTCGCCGCATCGACGACCAATACTAGCATATCAGCTGCGGAAATTGCATTGAGCTGCTCGCCGCAGAAATCAGAATTGCCCGGAGTGTCTACAAAGAAGAAATGCGTGTCCTTCCAAGCGCAATTGAGCACGGACGAATAGATACTGCACTTCTTGTCCTGCTCCTCTTTGCGGAAGTCCGATACCGTGTTGCCGGCATCAACTGAACCCTGACGGCTAATTGCACCAGCCTTGAACAACATCAATTCGGCTAATGAAGTCTTGCCTGCACCAGCCATGCCTGCTAGAACGAAATTACGAATCCTCCCGGGAGCACTATTTTTCACGTCAATCTCCTGTTTGTTTGTGGCTTGTGGAACATTTGCACCTAGAAATTCGAATGCCTCTAATTTATACTAATCCTCTCACTTTGCCAACGCTTCTCCTAACTATTTTTTACTTATTTTTCTACGTAAATTTGCGCAAAATTGTACATGTCAAGACACTATCCGCCAAGCAACGAAAATGCCGTCTGAAAACTACTGTAATGCGGCCCCGATAACTCGGGGGGCATTACAGTAGAGGTGTGGTACTCTGATAAAACAAAAACTGTTTTTTAAGGAGGTGTAATCATGGCTGGATTACTTTGTTTATGCGGAGTCGGAATGAATAATTGTACTGTTCCTTCTGATTTTATTGTCGAACTTTATAGTAAAGAAGACCTCGACAAGGCAATAGCCAACAAAACGGAACTCATCGATCTACAGAATGAAAAGTCGGAATTTTGGTATTGTCAGGAATGCAAAAGAATTACTGTAATTGATCGAAAATCTGGAAAGTACGTTCGCAGTTATTTCAGAACAAAACAGACGCCACAAGTTACAATTTGTTCTGTACATGACTGGTCAGAAATATACTTTTGGAGTGACAAGGAATTTTATGATGCAACGGAAGAATGTTGGCATGTCACGGTAGGAGAGTTTATAAAAAGCCATCCATCACGGTATCTTGTACGTCTCGCGGATGATCTTACTGTGGCACATATCTTTTCTCCGCAAAGTCAAGAATACTTGTTTAGCTATTGTCTTGATCCAACCCCTGATTTTGTTAAAAAATCATACTCGGAAAAACATCAACAGTTGTAACGGAAATTAACGGAAATTAACGGAAATTAACGGAAATTAACGGAAATTAAC
>CAVGNO010000201.1:0-2955 GCA_963630475.1 Blautia faecis
CCCGTGACATTGTGCACTGCAAGCAATGACATCCCGCTAAACGGCACAGTATCGAGATATTCGCGGAAGCGCAATCCCGCTTCATGCATCAAACGCGAGTGATATGCCCCCGCGACTTCCAACGGCACGACTTTCAGCGCAATCGCCGCCAATGCGTCATTCGCTTTCGCCAAGCCTTCCTTCGTCCCACTGACAATGAGCTGTCCTTCGCAGTTGTAATTGGCGACATCAATCCCGCAGGACGCGCAGATTTTCGCGACTTCCTCTTCAGGTGCGCCGATGACTGCAGTCATGCCTCCGGGATTGCGCACGCATGCATCATCCATGAGGCGTCCGCGTTCTGCGACAGTGCGCAAGCCGTCCTCGAAGCTCATTACACCAGCGGTCGTGAACGCCGCCAGCTCGCCCAGCGAGAGTCCGCCGCAAATCGTGACGCGGTCTCCGCCATCTCCGCCATCGGGCAGTCCATCGGGAAAACGCGCAACAACCGCGGCCAACGACGTGACATAGATTGCCGGCTGACAATGCGCACATGCAGTCAAGTCTTCCATCGTGCCTTCAAAGCACATCTTGCTCACCGACCATCCGAGGATGGCATCAGCACGATCATACAATTCGCGTGCTTCACGCGATTCCGCATAAAGCTTTGCGCCCATTCCGGGATGCTGCGCGCCCTGCCCCGCAAAAATTAATCCAAGTTCCATGTATTAAAATCCAAAAGAAGAAGATGTCTACAAGTGAAGACCGCCATCCAGATACATTATCTCGCCCGTGATTTCCGGGTTATCGACTAAAAATAATGCCGCATTCGCGACTTGTTCTTCAGTCGTGCGGCAACGCAATGGCGTCGCGTCAATATGGCGTTGCATCGCATGCATCGGGACGCCCTCCGGGGGCGCGATATAGCCAGGCGCAATGCCATTGACGCGTATCTTGCGCGGCGCCCACGCCAGCGCGCACATCCGCGTTGCATCTGCCAGCGACATCTTCGCGAGGCTATATCCCGCACTGCCGCTGTCGAGCTTCGCAATGCGCTGGTCGAGCAAATTGATTATTACTCCGCCGCTCTCCTTGTCGCACTGTTTGGCAAATTCGCGCATCAGTCGAAATGGCGCAAAAAAATTGACTTCATAATCCTCGCGCAACGCCGCTTCATCGAGGTTATCCAGCGCAATCCGCCGATATGTCGATGCGTTGTTAATCAGCGCATCCAGACGATCGCAGTGCGACATGAGATGCTCAACGCCATCAGGCTTCGACAAATCTGCAGGGATAACACGCACAGAACAAAAAGTTGTATCTATCTCTGATGCGAGTACTTCCGCGTCAGCAAACGAGTGATTGCAATGGATGACCACATTCCAACCCGCGCGTGCAAATGCCCGACACAACGCCGCTCCCGTCCGCTTCGCACCACCAGTGATTAGGACTGTCTTTTTCATTCCTTCCATATCTTATCCCTCCCCCATGAAAACGGTGTATGCACTTCTGCCGTAAGCGGCACATCGAAATGACCATTTTGACGACATACTTCTATCCACTGTTGCAATTTTTCGGCTGGCAAATGCGTTGCAAGGAAATCCTCGAAATTCTGCCGCGAAAACAAAAACGCCGGCACACCAGCGGGACGGCGGCGATAAGCGTCATTGCAATTGCGCTCATTACGAATATATATATCCGCATCGACCCAAATACAGATATCACCGCGTGGATTGGCGCGTTTTATCTCGCGATATTTTGATTGCACTGCTGCGTAGAAGCCACTGCCGACCGCAATCGGGCGAAATACAACACTACATTCCATTTCGCGCATCAGGCGATTCAGCTCCTGGATATAAGCGAATTCAGAACTTCCTTCGCAAACAACAATGATACAATGATATTGTGACAGAGCCATGTTTGAGCGCCTCCCCACGCCCTTTATAGATATGGGAATGGAATGCCGGAAAAGTTCCCATCGAGATAGCGTCTGCGGAAATTATTCACATTGCGCAGTCCATCGAATTCACACAATCGTTTGAGCGTAGTGCCATGGCGGAGATTCTTATTAATAATTGCGACTTCAGAGACACGGAGCAAATCATGGTCAAGCAGATCGGTATTATGTGCGCTGAAGAGCAATTGAGCGCCATGACGGTTATAGCGTTTATCCTTGAACAGCCGAATAATCGCCGCAACCAACAGTGAATGGAGAGACGAATCGATTTCGTCAATCACCAGCACATTTCCGGAATGCAAAGCCGCCAAGCACACTCCCAGCAATCCGAATGCGGCTTGCGTCCCCATCGATTCTTCGTCGAAGCTGAATTGCACTTCCTTCCCGGACATATCGTTATGATAAGTCTTGATAGCTTCCAGCGGATTATCCCCGTCATTTGACAGCAACGGCTGATACTCCATGCGCAGGATTCCCAAATCCAGTTTTCGTAGAAGCGCTTCGATTTCAGCAAATGCGTCATGTAAATTCTTGCCGCAACCGAGCGCGTCCTTTAAGAATTTTATTCCCATGCCGCTCGAGAATGAATTTCCAAAATACACATTCATTTTCGCTGTCAGCACATGAAATACCGATGCGACCGCAGAGCTCAATCCGCTGTAATTGCGTGCGAGCTTGCCGAGAATCGCGGAAACATGTCTGCCCGCTTGATTGAGGCATTCCACCCGATAGATTTCCTGCAAGCGCGCACTGTCATAATGCTTCTGCTGTAAATGCGATAAATCAATTACATCCTTATCGCGCAAATATTGTCGTTTGCCATTGTATACAAGCTCCTCCCGGATAATCTCATTGCCGTCATATTGAATCGCATAGCAAAAAGATTTATCGTCCGAATCCACGCCGCTTACGGAAAATTCCGCAGATGTCAATTCGGGATGCAACCGATTCGGCATATAGAGTTTAGCCGAATGGGCATCCAGCAATTTCTGTAATACATCAAGCGCTTGGATGATTGT
>CAVGNO010000202.1:0-2952 GCA_963630475.1 Blautia faecis
TAGGCGTCGCAATGCGATAATATTATGCCGGGAGCAATCCACCGGCATTACAATGATTTATATCGGAAGCGGTCGCATTGCAGCAGGAATGACTCGATGCGCGCGCATTTTTTCTCTTCGGAAATCGTGTGCTGTGTGAGATCCATGCGCTCGAGATCGATGAATGTAACAGTAACTTTATCATCCGTTACATCGACGAAGAAGTGCTCTGGCTTATGGTCACGCCAGTCGAATCCGAGATTGAGCATGCGTGAAAATTCTTCAACGACTGCTTCGATGACTTTTTGGCAGAGCGCTTGGTTGTCCTGATTATTCAGGAGGAATTTATCGAGTGCCATGCCGCGCACCGGCACAGTAATCATAGCTGCTGCGCCGGGGTAGCCGAAGTGCGAACGCGTCCACCACGCAATTGTCAGCGGCGTGTTAAAATTATGTTGCCGCAGTAATCCGTTTGCCTCGCGCTCGCGTACGGAATTAGGCGCAGGCGTACGAAAATAGAGAAATAAATCCTTGAGGACTTGCTTGAAATAAGTAAAATTATCGGTCTTGACAAATACGACAGTCCCGTCAGACAGTGTCACTTTTCGCGTGGAGCCGCGGCGGGGATGAATAGAGTATATCTCCCCACCCTTGTAATGCAGGAGCTTGTCCAGCGTGTCTAACCCTGCTTCGCGCAACAGCGCAACAAAATCAGGGTTGATATAATAGTGATCCGTCATTGTGACTTATTTGTTAGGACTGAAAAACGTATGCTTCGAGATTATCGCGCGCTCTGCCAAGCGGGCAGCGATACTCCGGACGCGCGCACTGGTAGTACTTGGAATGCATGCAGCCAGCTATCGACAATGTAGAGTTTCTGGCTATTGCCGCTTTTGCGTGTGCAGACAATATGGCGGCCATCCGGCGCCCAGCTAGGCGCTTCCCAATTGCCGGCGGCATCCGTGATAATTGTCGGTTCACTACCCGGATTCGCCATATCAAGGACTTTGATTACATATTGCCCGGCATTCGAACGCTGTGCAAAGCAGATTTTGTTTGAGACAGGCGACCATTCGGGTGAGACCGCTTCGCGGCCTTGAGTAAGACGCTTGGTCGTCTTGTTCGCCAAATCCATGATATAAAGCTGCGGCCGGCCGCTTTTGTCCGAGACATAGCAGAGCTTCGTGCCATCGGGACTAAATGTCGGGCTTGACTCGACACTGCGATCCTGAGTCAGCTGCGTGCGCTTGCTAGTCTTGAGGTCGATGAGGAATAAATCGACTTGCTTGCCAAATGACATCGGCAACGCGATATACTGGCCATTACGGGAAAGCGCGGGATTGGAGTTAAGCCCACGAGCGCTGGAGACTACGCGCTGGCGATTGCCAATTATATCGAAGAGGACAATTGACAGCGAATTTTTCGCATTGAGCGTATAGACGAGCGCGCCAGCATGCCCCCACGCCGGTTCGGTGGAAATTGCGTTATTGTGAGTGATGCGCTGGGGCTCACCGCCAGTGATATTGCAGGAGAAGAGCTCCTTTAGGCCATTTTTGCCAGTCTGGACATAGACAATTTTGCGTTTACACAGCGCTGGGACATTGAAGAGCTCCTTGAGCAGCTTGTCGGTAAAATCTGCAGCAGCATCCTCTGCGGTACTGCCGCTTCCGAGGATATTATACGTGCCCTTACCTGCAACTGCAGCCGTGCCATTCAGCGTGTATTCCGGCCCGGCAATTGCCCCCGTCGCAGTGATCTTAACCATCGCGCGTGATGCATTGTCATCACCATTCTTGAGCACAGTAAACCAGTCGCATGCGACAAGCATATTGTTGAGTGCATTCTGCAATTGCGGCGCACCGGAGTAGCTGACAATTGCCGCAGTCGGATTACGGTCATCGACTTTGATGACGGTGCCTTTGAGGCGTCCCTGGCCATTGACTGCACTGCATACACAGAGAAATATCAGTATTGAGAGGAAAATACGTGTCATTGCGGAATAATAGTTGAATGATTTTGGCTAGTTTGTGCTGACGGTCGGAGGATCCTGCTGCCATGCGTCCGTGATTTTATTCACGGCATTCAGAATTGCGCGCGATGTAATCGTTGCACCGGAGACTGGCACAATTTTTCCTTGCGCACTCTTTTCAGCGAAAGTGAACTGCCCTTCTGCAGGAATTTTCTGGCCACTGTAGCCATCAAGATAGCGGTTTGGCGGCAACGTCTCAGCCGCTTTTTCTTTGCGGAAGATGCTCCAGATTGATCGTTTGACAGTGCGTTCGCACAGATTGCTGCCAATGCCCGGCGTCTCCGCATTTTCGGAGACGACAATTGCGCTAATCGTGCCATCCTGCACGTCGATGCCGGCAAGAATCGTGATATTGCCACCGAAGCCGTGGTCGTCCGAGCTTTGAGCACACCACGCGATGACTTTGCCATTTGCGTCTTTAGCCGCGAAGAAGATGACGCCATTGTCTGCGGTCTTGACTTCCTCGGTCGCGACGGTTTCCGCCGGCAGCACTAGACGCATTTTCGCCGTGCGCTGCGCAATTTGAGCTTGCGCTTTCGGTGCAGTCGTCAAGTTGTTAAAATACGCCAGAGCTGCACCGGCAATTGCGCAGATGAGGGTCAGACTAGCGGTGAGTTTGAGAATCTCTTTCATAATCTCTTATCTGGCAAACAGCAGTCCTTTTTTCTTCGGCATGCCAAAGGGCTTGCCAGATGTAAAGCGATCAATGAGTGGCGTGAACGCATTCATTATCAGAATCGAGAATGACACGCCTTCGGGATAGCTACCCTTGAGCCGGATTGCTGCAGTGATGACACCGCAACCGATGGCGAAGATGATAGCGCCCGTACGCGAAAGCGGCGTCGTCACCATATCCGTCGCCATAAAGAATGCGCCGAGGATTAATCCGCCAGTGAGCAAATGAAACAGCGGATTTGCGTAGTCTTGCGGCGCGACTAAATGCG
>CAVGNO010000203.1:0-2014 GCA_963630475.1 Blautia faecis
ATGCCCGGCCGTGCTAATCCCGGTAACATCCGCCATTTCAAAAATGACGCACCGACCGCTGCACCCGTATTGCCTGCACTAAATACGCCCTGCGCTTGCCCAGTCTTAACCAGATTCATCGCGACATTGATTGAGCAATTGCGCTTGGAACGCAATGCTTGAATCGGATGCTCGTCCATTTCGATAATACCATCGGACGGCACAATCGCGATTCGCGGGTCATCAGCGGCAACATTTACCTCTGACAACCCCGCTACTATCTGCTCACTGTCTCCAACAAGATGCAGTTTATATGCGTCACCAAAACGCGCAAGCGCTTCAGCGACACCGCCAATGTTGGCCTGGGGGGCAAAGTCCCCCCCCATCATATCGACTGCAATGTTGATAGCGTCAGCCATTTGCCGTGACCTAAATTACGCTTCCTTCGAAGTCGCGACTTGAATCACTTGCTTGCCATCGTAGTATCCGCAAGCCTTGCAGATACGATGCGGCAGACATGCGGCACCGCAATTGGTGCACGTGTGCGCCTCAAGACCACGGTAGCGAATCTGCGCTTTGCGCTGACGGACGCGCATTTTGCTCTTCTTGCACTGTTGAACAGCCATTTTTCTATCTCCTAGCTATTTTATTGATATTTAACGAAACAAATTCTCTCGAAACAGACTCCGGAGTTCAAGATTTCCCGTCCTTGAATGCATCCAATGCGCTCCAGGGATTTTCCGACTCCTCTTCCGTTTCAAATTCTTCTTCCTCGCAGTCGCAATCACCCTCATTGAGGTTTTGTCCACAATGCGGACAAAGCCCCAGACAATCCGGCTTGCAGAGGAACTGTTGCGGAAAGTTGATTAATATATCCTCCCGAATAAAATCGGTGAGGTCAATCGTAGTGCCAAATGCCTTCTCAAAGACCTGGCAAAAGTCGTCTACATGGAACTCCCATGTAAAAGGCTCATCGCAGCGATCGCAAATGACACGCGCTTCGCCATGCATCTTCCCGCGTACGAGCAAGTCATTCTCGCCATTTATCGCTTCAAAATGAAGTCGATAATGCAAAGGCGTGACGTACTCGCAACGCGATTCATCCGGCAAACTTATATCCGCAAAAGCAATCTCGTCCTCAATGACGACGCCTTCCGGCGGCACGTCAATTACTTCAAATTGCAATTGACGTGATTTTCTTGACACTCCATCATGCATAGCAATAACGCCTACATCAGAATTCCGACATCACGCATCGCACTGCGCAGGATTTCGCGATTTGCGGTCTCCATTTCGCATAATGGCAGACGGTATTCTTCGGCAATAAGCCCCATGTCTGCCAGTGCGGCTTTGACCGGAATCGGATTTGCTTCAATAAACAACGCATGCGAGAGCTTGTAGTAATTTTCGTGAATCACACGCGCAGCCGCAAAATCATTGTCGCGCGCCAATTCACACATCCGGACAACCGCTGAAGGCACGATATTCGAGAGGACACTGATTACACCGACTGCACCAACCGCCATCATCGGGAGCGCCAAGCTGTCATCTCCGGACAACACAGGCAACTTGCAACGGTTGCGGATGGCATTGACGCGCTCAACACTGCCTGCGGCTTCCTTAATCGCACCGACTTGCGGATGTGTGCTCAAACGGACGACCGTGTCCAGCGGAATCTCCTTCCCAGTGCGCCCCGGCACATTGTAAAGTACAATCGGCAAATCCGTGCACTCCGCAACAGTCGCAAAATGGCGATAGAGCCCTTCGGCAGACGGCTTGTTATAGTACGGCGTCACTTGCAATGTCGCATCGACACCCATCGGCTTAACCGCTTTAGTCAAACGAATCGCCTCATCCGTCGAATTGCCGCCGGTACCTGCGATGATCTGACAGCGATGATTCGCGACTTCGGTGACAAATTCAATTATCTTCAAATGCTCCTCAACCGTCACCGTCGGCGATTCACCAGTCGTTCCAACCGGCACAATGCCGGCGACATTGCCGGCAATCTGCAACTCGACCAGCTTGCGCAGTG
>CAVGNO010000203.1:2024-2936 GCA_963630475.1 Blautia faecis
ATCACGAAATGGCGTCACCAGTGCAGTATAGCAACCTTGAAATTTCATAGCATCGGATTCCAATATATAATCATGATTCTCGAGAACAGAAAAGGCGTATACAGAATATAATTCTTGTATGCAGTTCCGACCTCCGACAACAGTATTATACTAGCGATTTTCCCGCATAATTGTAACCCAGAATAATGCAATAGACCAACCATACGGATGAGCAAGAACTTCGACGCAGAAATTATACGGCTGAGCACAATTGCAAGGGAAATCCTCGAACACGAAGGGGGATGTCATGACTGGGATCATACCCAGCGCGTCTGGCACACCGCTATGCATTTGGCCGAAACCGAATGTGCAGACCGTAGCGTCCTTGCTGCTGCCGCAATCCTCCATGATATCGCACGTCCCCAGGAAACTGCCGACCATGGCATGACAGATCACGCACTCCTCGGTAGCCAAATGGCAATGGCTATCCTCAAACGCGAAAATATCGGCGATGAAAAATTCCGGCTCCATGTCGCCGCATGCATCCGGACTCACCGCTTCCGTGCACGATCGGATGAAATGCCCGCGACACCGGAAGCACGCATTCTCTATGATGCTGATAAACTCGATGCACTCGGCGCAATCGGCCTAGCAAGATCCTTCCATTTTGCCGGCCATAGCGGCGCACGCGTCCATAATACCGAAGAAGAAGCACTCGCCGGACAGCCATACGGCCGCGACGACACCGCATTCCGCGAATATCTCATCAAACTCAAATCCCTCCCGCAAAAAATGCTGACCGCCAGCGGCCGCCAGGAAGGCGAACGCCGCGCACTCTTCATGCAGGAATTCTTTGCCGAAATGACGAGAGAGATACAATGTAATGCACACCTTTAATGCATGGGGATGCATTACAATCAGCAGACACTATTT
>CAVGNO010000204.1:0-444 GCA_963630475.1 Blautia faecis
CAATATGCCGACAAGCGCAATGGCGGAGACGGTTGATTACTGCGGCGTCGTCTCGGGGCGATCGGTCGATAAATTTGCGCAGCGCGGTTTGACTGCGGTTGCGGCATCGCGTGTGACTGCGCCGATAGTTGCGCAATGCCCGCTTGTGTTGGAGTGCGAAGTGCGCCAGCAAGTCGAGTTAGGCAGTCACGTGCTGATAATCGGCGAAGTGAAGACTGTGCAAGTGGATGCATCGTTAGTTGATGATGCCGGCAAACTCGATATCACGAAAGCCGATTTATTGGCGTATGCGCATGGGCACTACTTCGCATTGGGCGAATGCCTCGGTCATTTCGGTTATTCGATTAAGAAAAAATGATGCAACCACAGCACGTCACAAAAGAATACGACCCCGCGGATTTTCTGCCGGATCGTTATGCGCAGACGCATTTTGCGGATGATGAC
>CAVGNO010000204.1:454-2934 GCA_963630475.1 Blautia faecis
GCTCTATAGCCATTTGCTGGGTGTCAATGAGTGGCTCAACCTCACGCGCATCACGTCGCCTGCGGATTATCTGAAATTCCAATTGCTGGATTCGCTGTCGGTATTGCCGATAATTGCGCCGATGCTGGATGCGTCTTCGGCAGTCGCGGATTTGGGCTCGGGCGGCGGCTATCCCGGATTGCCATTGATGACGTGGCTGACGACGCAGGAATTCTATTTGATTGATGCGAAACGCAAAAAAGTCGAATTCTTGAATGCATCGATTCCGCTGATTCCTCGGCATGGCAAAGCGATGGCATTTTCGTGCCGCGGGCGTGAAATCGGGCAGTTGCGGCCGGATCTGGAGCATAAGTGCGCGATTGTCACTGCACGCGCAGTCGGACGCGGAGTCGAGTTGCTTCCTGACGCATCGGCGTTGCTGGCGACAGGTGGTGTTTTTGTATTGCTCAAAGGGCCGAGCTGGCCGCAGACAGAAGGCGAGGAATTTGAGCGGCTCTGTCCATACTTCGGCTTTGAGCAAGTCGATGACGTCGTGTTGCGCTTGACTCCGGATGACCCCGACCACCATATTATCCTTGCAGTCAAGAAGGAACGGCTTGATCCGCGCAAAGCAAAGAAAGCAAAAATCTAAAGAGTGGGACACTTCTGAAATGAAGATACTCAATTTTGGTTCGCTGAATATCGATCATGTCTATGCTGTCGACGAATTTGTGCGTCCTGGCGAGACAATTTCCGCGCATTCATGCACGACATATCCGGGTGGAAAGGGCATGAATCAATCGATTGCATTAGCGCGCGCTGGCGCTCAAGTCTTCCATGCTGGGCGCATTGGCACAGACGGACTCTTCCTCAAAGCGCTCCTGGAATCCGATGGTGTGGACTGCAGCTATTTAGCGGTTGATGCGGATAATCCGACTGGGCATGCGATGATTCAAGTGTCGCGTGCTGGCGAAAATTGCATCGTCCTTTTCGGCGGTACGAATCAGTTGATTACACGCGGTCAAGCGGAAGAGACATTGGCGCATTTTTGCGCTGGCGATGTCCTGCTATTGCAGAATGAAATTTCTGCGATGCAGGATATTATGAAGATTGCATCAGAACGCGGAATGCAGATTTATCTCAATCCCGCGCCAATGAATGACAATGCGCGTGCGCTGCCACTGGAATTGGTCGATACGCTGGTTGTGAATGAAACCGAAGGCGCGTCACTTGTCGGCATTGACAATTGTGACGATGCAAGTGCAATCATTAGCGCATTGCATAGTAAGTATCCGAAGTGCAACCTCTTATTGACGCTTGGCGCACGCGGGTCATGCCGGTTCGATGCGGCAAGTGGCGAGTTTGTCGAAGTCGCGGCATGCCATGTAGACAACGTCGTGGATACGACGGCTGCGGGCGATACATTCATTGGCTACTACTTGGCTGGAGTCGCGGCGAATATGGCGCCTGCGGCTGCGATGCAGCGCGCGTCCCGCGCAAGTGCAATTTGCGTGAGCCGTGCCGGCGCAGGAGTGTCCATTCCTCAAGTAAGTGAGTTATAAAAGCGATGTCATTTTTTCAATGCTGTTTTCATTCTGACTGTCTGGGCATGGGCGTCAATGTCAATGTAATTTTGCCGCAGGGCGCAGTGCGCAGTCAAATTGGCATGGATAGCGCAGGCGATGGAGAGAAATTGCCGCCAGTGCTCTATTTGCTACACGGTTTGTCGGATGATCAGACGATTTGGATGCGGCGCTCGTCGATTGAGCGTTATGCTAGCGAACGCGGCATTGCAGTGGTAATGCCATGCGGCAACCGTAGCTTTTATTGCAACACTGCGGATGGTATGCGCTTTTACGATTATATCTCGGAGGAGCTGCCGGCGTTGATCGGTCGGTCATTCCGCGTTTCGCAACGGCGCGAGGATACGGCAATCGGCGGTTTGTCAATGGGCGGCTATGGCGCATTGCGCATCGGACTGCTCAATCCGCAGAAGTATTGCGCGATTGCACCGCTTTCGGCAGTAATTCGCGCCGAGTGGGTGAAGGAAGTGAATCCGGCGCTCTCGCGTGCTGATTTTGGTGACATCGCATTGACTGGCACGCAATACGACCTCTTCCATCTGGTAGAAAAATTAGTTGGCGACAAAGCGCTGCCGAAGCCGGTGATCTATCAAGCATGTGGCGAGCAGGACGGCTTCCTCGCGGATAATCTGCGGTTCCGCGATCACTTGACTGCCAATGGCATCGCGCCGAAGTGGGTGGCAGCTCCTGGGACTCACTGCTGGGAATTCTGGGATGCGCGCATTCGCGAAGTGCTCGCGTGGCTTCCATTTAACCGGTAGGGATAATATGCGTTTCCGGCCATGCATAGATTTACACGAAGGGCGTGTGAAACAAATTGTCGGCGCGACATTGAGTGACGGCAATTGCGGCGAATCGCATCTGCGCACGAACTTTGTCGCGACCGAATCGCCGCGGTATTACGCGGATCTTTATTTC
>CAVGNO010000205.1:0-2851 GCA_963630475.1 Blautia faecis
CCATAGATCAGATCACCGCCCTCGGGATAGAAATTGACTTGGTAATTGTCGAGCAGAATCGGTAGCGTCTTGCCCGCACTTTCAACGGTCCCGCCATCCGTAATCGTAAATGCGATCGTCCCATCGCCAGTTTTGATATTTTCCGGCAATTTGAAGCGCGCAATTGCAGTGCCGTCCGTGACACTCAAAGCATCTTCGGCATAAATTTCCGCGCCATCGACAATTGCGCTTGCGCTGACTTTCGCATGCTGGGGAATACCGCCTTCCGCGCGTTCAAAATGGAGTACCGCAGTGCATTCTTCGCCGGGCAGATAGCCGCGCTTGAGGAATTCAATCTGGCTTTTGATGCGCGGAACGCGATATGCCAGCACTTCGAATTTGCGTTCTGCCGGCGCGCCGTATTTGTGATTGTCATATCTTATTGATGATTCGATGCGAACTGTGTAAGTGCCGCCGACAGCATCCTTTGGCACTTTCCAATTTAGGCCGCTTGTTGAATTCGTCAAATACAAGTTGCGCGAGTAGATTTTATCGCCACGCGGTCCAAGAATTTTTAGAGAAAATTCCAGTTCTTCTTCCTCAACGTGATCGAGCGGGTAGTTCGTCATGCCATCCAGGATGATATCGCGGATGCGCACGATTTCGCCACGACGATAGAGCGGCTTGTCAGTTGAGACATATTGCAGCGGACGGGGAAAACGTTGTTCCTCGCGGTTTTCATCACCGGCGGTTAAATCAAATCCTAACAGTGTCATAATCAGAAGAATGAGCAGGTTCATAACGATAAAAACGAGACTATGGATTGATTTTCTACGACAGATTATTTCCGATTCAGACGCAATAAAATCAGCATAGTTCCGTTTGGATAAATATAGTGAAATCGTTGTAAAAATAGCATCAAATTCTATTTTTGCCGGACGACAGAAAAGAATTTTTCAGTTAAATTTTTCGCATTACGCCGCCACACTTCTGATTTCGATATATTTTCATTTTTCACAATGGCCGATCTGCTTCGTCATCTTATTGATAATGGGTTACTTACATCACAGCAAGCCGGAGTCGTTCAACGCCGGCAACAGCGCACTGGACAGAGCACTGAGCAAGCGCTACTTGACTTGAAATATTGCTCTTCCCGCGATATCTATAAAGCGATTGGCGCATGCAGCGGAATCAAATTCACCGAACTAGAACCGCAGAGCATACCGAGCAATGCCGCAAAACTGCTTCCCAGCCGCATCGCATTGCAGTTTCATTGCGTGCCAGCAGGAGTAAATAACGGCATTCTGCAAATCGCATTCAATAAAAATCCGGATGAATCGACGACTAATCAGCTCCGGCTGCTCGGCGTCCATTTTGAGCCGATTCTTGCAACTCCGGAAGCAATCGAGAATGCCCAGCGCAGCATCTACGGCGTCGGCGCAGACAGCGCGCTCAAACTGCATCTGCGCCGCATTGAGCGCTATGGGCAACAAGAAGACGACAAAGATGACGCAGATGATCTGCAGACAGATCCGAATCAGCCGTCAGTTGCGCGGTTAGTCAATGAATTAATTGCACAAGCGATTGATCTGCATGCAACTGACATCCATATCGAGCCATTTGAAAAGCATCTGCGGATTCGCTTTCGCATTGACGGCATGCTCCGGACGATTCCCGAGCCAGCGGAGTTATGCGAGCTGTCAGACGCAATTGCCGCGCGCATCAAAGTGATGGGGCAGCTCAATATCGCGGAAAAGCGCATCCCGCAAGATGGCCGCATCTTGTTCAACCACCGGGGGAAAGTCCTCAATCTACGCTTGTCTGTATTGCCATCACCGTATGGCGAAACCATCTGTCTGCGCATCCTGTCTTCCGACAACCTCAATTTAGAGCTGTCGCAACTGGGGCTCAATCCGCAGCATCTTGCTCAACTCCATGCATTGACAAACCGTACGAGCGGATTAATTTTGGTCACTGGGCCGACAGGCAGTGGCAAGACAACGACATTATACAGCGTCCTCTCGCATATCAAAGCGAATCATCCCGAACTGAAAATCATCACTGTCGAAGATCCGATTGAATACGAAATTGACGGCTTGACGCAAATTCAGACGCATAGTGACATCGGCCTCAATTTTTCAACAGTTCTGCGCTCAATTCTCCGTCATGACCCGGATATAATCCTGATTGGCGAGATTCGTGACAGCGAGACTGCGGAGATTGCGATTCAAGCCGCAATGACCGGCCACCTGGTCTTCTCGACTTTGCACACGAATGACTCGGTCGGCGCAGTGAACCGCTTGATTAATATGGGCGCAGAGTCGGATCTGGTCGCATCCAGCCTCAATTGCGTGATTGCCCAACGGCTAGTGCGGCGGCTCTGCACGCATTGCGCAAGAAAAATCGCCGAAGCGGATATCCCGGCAGAATTCCGCGAACAAATCAAGCAAGCTGCGGAGGACAATGGCATCGATGAACCCAATGTCTATGCGGCAAATCCTAATGGCTGCGATAAATGCGGTCATACCGGATACTCCGGCCGCATCGCAGTGTACGAATTCTTCCAGATAGATGAAGCAATCGAGGACAGCATCGCCGCACACGCATCAGACAGCGCATTGCGTAAAATTGCGCGCAGCACGGGAATGAAGAACATGCGCGAAGACGCGTGGCTGAAAGTCGCGCTCGGATTGACTGACAGCAGCGAAGTATTGCGGGCCATCACATTCAAATGGTAAAAAAATACCATCAGACGAATTGAATTTTTCACGGAATCCGCTACATTATGTCAGTTGTTACATGTGCCTGATTCCGTGAAGTTAGAGAGTTTTGCGTCAGAACGAGGAATTTCGAGGGAGCGTACCGGGAGTAC
>CAVGNO010000206.1:0-2799 GCA_963630475.1 Blautia faecis
GAATTCAGTAGCTACGAGGATTTCTACGAGAATTTCCACATCAATGTCCCCGATCATTTCAATTTCACATACGATGTCGTCGACTGGTATGCGGAGCATGAGCCGGATCGCCCCGCGCTCATCTGGTGTGATGATGAGACGGACGATTATGTCATCACATTCAAGCAGCTGGCCAAACGCACCAACCAAGTCGCCAATCTGTTGCGCGCAAATGGCGTCGGGCGTGGCGACACAGTGCTGCTGGTGATGAAGAGCCGCCACGAATTCTGGCCGGCAATCCTAGCATGCCACAAGCTCTTTGCATGCGCAATCCCAGGCACGCACATGCTGCGTGAGCATGACTTGACTTACCGCTTCGAAAAAGGCCGTATCAAAGCAGTCATGGCAGTCGAGTCTGATGTCCTGCTGGATGAAATCGACAAAGCGCAAGCGCTCACTGGCGACATCCTCAAGACCAAGATCACCATCTCGGGACCGCGCGAAGGATGGGTTGATTACCAGAGCGAAATCGAAAAGCAGTCCACGGAATTTGTTGCGCCACCGCGCGAAGAACGCAATGCCAACACCGACCCGATGCTGATCTACTTCACCAGCGGCACAAGCGGTCAGCCCAAGATGGTCGCGCATAACTACACGTACGCACTCGCGCATATCCTCACTGCACGCTACTGGCAGTGCTGCGAGGATGGCGGAATCCACTACACTGTCGCTGATACCGGCTGGGGCAAAGCCGTCTGGGGAAAACTCTATGGACAGTGGCTCAGCGGTTCAACCGTGCTGGTCTACGACTACGAAAAGTTCGATGCCGACAAAATGCTGCACAAGATGGAGCGTTACCACATCACGACATTCTGTGCGCCGCCGACTGTCTTCCGCTTCCTCATCAAGGAGGATTTGAGCAAATACGACCTCTCCAGCATTCATTATGCAGTGACTGCGGGCGAGCCGCTCAACCCCGAAGTGTACACGCGCTTCTATGAAAAGACCGGCATCCATCTGCGCGAAGCATTTGGTCAGACCGAGACGGTTGTGACCGCCGCCAACTGGCCGTGGTTTGAGCCCAAGCCGGGTTCCATGGGCAAGCCCTCACCCGGATACTATATCGACTTGCTCGACAGCGACGGCAATCCCGCTGAAGTCGGTGACGAAGGCGAGATGTGCATCCGCACCGAGCCGACGACTCCGCCGGGACTCTTCATCGGATACCACCGCGATGACGCAATGACGCACGAGCGCTGGTATAACGGCCACTACCACATGGGTGATATGGCGTGGAAGGACGAAGAGGGATTCCTGTGGTTTGTCGGACGCGCAGATGACGTCATCAAGACATCCGGTTACCGCGTCGGCCCCTTCGAAGTCGAAAGCGTCGTCATGCAGCATCCCGCAGTCTTGGAGTGCGCAATCACCGGCGTGCCGGATCCCGTGCGTGGACAAGTCATCAAAGCGACGATTGTCCTCACTCGCGGTTATGAGAAGAGCGATACGCTGAAAAAGGAGATTCAGGAATTTGTCAAAGTGAATACCGCACCGTACAAATATCCGCGTGTAATCGAATTTGTCAGCGAATTGCCCAAGACCATCTCGGGCAAGATCCGCCGCACCGAGATTCGTGCTCGCCAGGAAGAGCAGTGGCATATCAAGCATCAATAATGCACTGATGCTGCTGAAGCTCTCCAATCTGACGGTTGAGTTTGATACAGACGACGGCGTTGTGCACGCCGTCAATGACGTCTCGCTGGAGCTCTCCTCCGGCGAGACACTGGGGCTGGTCGGAGAATCGGGTTGCGGCAAAAGTGTCACCGCAATGTCGATTCCCCGGCTCGTGCCCTCCCACCCGGGACGTATCGTATCGGGGAAAATTGAATTTAACGGCGAGGATCTGTTGCGTGCACCTATCTCACGGCTACGGCAAATCCGCGGCGCGGACATCGGAGTGATATTTCAGGAGCCGATGACTGCGCTCTCACCCCTGCATCATATCAGCGATCAACTGATGGAGACGATCGCACTGCATCGCAAGCTCTCCAGACACGACCAATACGAGCTGGCATTGCACTGGCTGGAGCGTGTCGGCATCGCCGCACCCAAGCGTTGCATGGAATCATATCCTTATGAATTGTCCGGCGGAATGCGCCAGCGCGTGATGATAGCAATGGCGATGCTACTTGAACCACGCTTGGTCATTGCTGATGAGCCGACCACCGCACTCGATGTCACGATCCAAGCGCAAATACTGGATTTACTAAAGGAAGTGACATGCGCAGACAGCAATACTGGGGAACGCGCAGTATTGCTGATCACGCATGACATGGGCGTAATCTGGCAAATGTGCACACGCGTTGTCGTAATGTACGCGTCACGTATTGTCGAAGAAGCGCCAGTCAAGGAATTATTCAGCCATCCGCTCCATCCATACACGCGTGCGCTGATGAATTCCATTCCGTCTTTGCATAGTAGCGCGGATGAACTCACGGCAATTCCCGGTAGCGTCCCCAGCTTAATCAATCCACCAATCGGCTGCCCATTCGCTCCGCGTTGCACCAAAGCTTGTGATCAATGCTATCGCGCGATGCCATCACGGCGCGAAGTCACACCAGGCCATTTTGTGTGCTGTAACACGACCGAATAATTTCCTGAATTGGTCATTCAGAATAATTTCTTCGGCTTTATTGCGGCAATTGGCTTGAAATGACAAAATAAATAGTTATAGTAACCGCGCTGACGAAATTTGAGTTGCCGGAGTGGCGGAATGGCAGACGCACTTGACTCAAAATCTGGCGCCCGTAAGGGCATGTG
>CAVGNO010000207.1:0-833 GCA_963630475.1 Blautia faecis
CGTATTCATCTATCAAAATCACGACCTGTGATTTTTCCGAGAGCTGTCGGATGAGATTCCTGAACATCTGATGCGGTTCGTCGTCTGACAGCGTAAGCGCATAATCTTGAGCGACTTCGCGGACTAATCCGCAGAGACTGTGGTTTAACTCTTTCACAGAATCATATTTATTCCCATTCATATCCAGATGAATTATCGGATACTGCTTCCATTCATACGGCTTGTCATAGAGCGCTAATCCTTCAAATAGCTCCTTCTTGCCCTGAAATATCGCTTTGAGCGTGGAAAGCGTCAATGATTTGCCAAATCGCCGTGGTCGCGAGAGAAAGATTCCTGCCGTAGCTGTACGTATCATCTTCCAGAGATATTCAGTCTTATCGACATACAGGAATTTTCCGCGTATGAGCTCTTCAAAAGAATATGTGTAAGTGGTCAGATCCTTCATAATTATCGTTTCCTCGTCCGTATTCTCAATATAATTTCCTGAATCCGTGGAGTCGAGCGTATTATGATATAATTGAACGCATATTGCACTAAATCTGGTTTTATATTATGCGCGTTCGCCGTTCGGGGTGCCTCTGGATAAAATCCGGATGCTGAGATCACACCCGTTGTAACCTGATCTGATTCGTATCAGCGGAGGGAAAGCTGCAACAATGCTATACTTTTCCTCGTCCGAACTGCACTACTATCGCAGAAAGAGCTATGCTAAAGCTAAAAGATTTTCGTACGCAGTGCCCACTAGTGGATTGCGTGACTAACACCGTGACAATAAATTTTGTCGCTAATGTATTGCTGTCGTCTGGTGCGTCGCCCGTGATGGCCGAGGAACC
>CAVGNO010000207.1:843-2384 GCA_963630475.1 Blautia faecis
TTCAAGAGCCATCTGACGCAGTTTACCGAAGCGCTGGCGAGCGCAAATCGTCATAATAAGCCCGCGGTACTGGATCCCGTCGGCGCAGGCGCAAGTCGCTTCCGCATCAGTTTCATCAACGACTTGATGAGCAACTATAGAATCGATGTGATTCGCGGCAATGCGTCCGAAGTGCGCACTGTCGGCGGTGATTGCGCTCTGACCGCCAAAGGCGTCGATGTCAGCGCAGATGACTGCGTGAGCGATGCGACGCTCGGACATCATATTGATCTGGCAAAGCGCGTCGCCAATAAGTATCACTGCGTTGTTGCTCAATCCGGCGCAATTGATATCATCACTGATGGCACAAAGACAATTCTTTGTCGCAATGGCGTGCCGCAGATGAGTCTCGTGACAGGCACGGGATGCGCACTTGGCGGCTTGACTGCCGCGTGGTGCGGCGCATTCCCCAATCAGCTGCTTGAAGCTAGCGCAACTGCGTATGCGATGATGGGACTGGCCGGCGAACGCGCATGGGACTATTGCGTTGCAAATCATGCCGGCACCGGCACGCTTGCACAGCGATTGCTGGATGAACTCTATCTCATGGATGACGACTCATTTGCAGCCGGACAAAAACTGGAGGTACTCTAGTCATGAATGCAAATAAGATTGCAGCCGGGCAGCTTGCGGTATACGCTGTAAGTGACCGCCGTTGGCTTCATGGCACTCAAACCCTCTATTCAGTCATCGAAGAGTTACTCCAAAACGGCGTCGGCACTGTGCAAGTGCGCGAAAAGGAACTCGGAGACCCGGAATTTTTGAGCGAAGCGACCGCGCTCAATGCGCTTTGCCAGCGCTATAGTGCTCTCTTCGTTGTCAATGATAATGTGGAAATAGCAGCGAAGCTGCATTGCGGATTGCATCTCGGACAGGAAGACATGCCGCTCACGGAAGCGCGTAGACGCTTGGGCGATGATGTCGTTATCGGCATCTCATGCTCGACACTCGAAGAAGCGCGCATCGCAGAAGAGCATGGCGCAGACTACCTAGGTGTCGGCGCAGTATTTCCGACTGGGACGAAAAATGACGCAGATGCAGTATCAATGGCGACGCTTACGCAGATTTGCCACTCAGTGAGCATCCCAGTTGTCGCAATCGGTGGCATCACATTGCAAAATGCGGCATCGCTTTTGCCCTCCGGTATCGCGGGCTGGGCGGTCGTCTCTGCGCTTTTTGCCGCAGATGCCCCCGGCGCAGCCGCAAAGCAATTTACAAATATTTGGCAGAACAGATAATTTTTCAGGAGGCAGATTACGATGTATACAGTTCTTACTATCGCGGGCTCTGATTCAAGCGGCGGCGCTGGAATCCAAGCCGACTTGAAGACTTTTGCTGCGCATAAGTGCTATGGCATGAGTGTCGTGACTGCGCTTACTGCACAAAATACTCGCGAAGTGCGCGGAATCCATGCCGCACCACCGGAATTTGTCGCAATGCAAATGGATTGCGTCTTCGAAGATATCCGCCCACAAGCAGTGAAAATCGGCATGACAATGAAT
>CAVGNO010000207.1:2394-2769 GCA_963630475.1 Blautia faecis
GTCCGCTTTGATGAAGGAACTCATGCCACTTGCACGTATCGTGACGCCTAATTTGCCGGAAGCCGAAGTGCTGTGTGGACATAAAATCAATGGCGAAGACGGAATGGAACAAGCCGCACGCGAAATTGCCGCGCACTACAACGGCGTCGCGGTATTGATTAAAGGCGGCCATTTGACTGAACGTGCCGACGACCTCCTGCTTGATAGCACAGGGAATGTAAGCTGGCTGCCGGCAAAACGCATCGCAACCGATAATACGCATGGCACCGGCTGCACGCTCTCTTCCGCTATCGCGTCAAATCTGGCAATGGGATTTGATTTGCCAACCGCAGTGAAAAATGCAAAACAGTATGTCTATGACGCACTGTGCCACGA
>CAVGNO010000208.1:0-2750 GCA_963630475.1 Blautia faecis
CTCTGCGCTGTATGACATGGGCGCGGATGTACATGTCGCATTGCCATTTTATCGTCGGCTTTATCATATCGATCCCAATCAGCTGGATCACTATGAACGGCGGCGTAATGAGATGACGAATGTGATTCCGGAGGACCGCGTCCATTTTGCATACGACTACATTTTCAACTATCGCGACCGCGTCTATTCGGGCGATCCGAGCCGGTCAGTGCATATCAGTTTGGCGTTCCAGCGCGAAGTGATTAACCACACGATTCCGGAGATTCAGCCGGATTTGATTCACTGCAACGACTGGATGACGGGGCTGATTCCGCCATTTGCGCGCCGCATGCATATCCCCAGCCTCTTTACTGTCCACAATATCCATACGCAGAAGACGACGATGGAGGAGATTGAGAATGCGGGCATTGACGCCGCGTTCTTCTGGCGCAACCTCTATTTCGAACGGCCGCCGTATTCGTATGACGAGAGCCGTTCAAGCAACCGCGTAGACTTCCTCACATCCGGCATTTTCGCCGCGCACTTCATCAACACAGTGTCGCCGACATTCCTGCGGGAAATTGTCGATTGGCATCATCCGTTCGTCGCGGATTACATTCGCAATGAGATTGCCAACAAGTACTATGCCGGCGTCGCAAGCGGTATCCTGAATGCGCCGGATCCGGACGAAGATCCGCGCACTGACCCGTTGCTTGACATTCATTATGACGAGACAAATTTTGTCGAAGCAAAGCGCAAGAGCAAAGTGGCATTCCAGCAAAAAGTCGGCTTGCAAGTGAATCCGGATGCGCCGCTGTTCTTCTGGCCGTCGCGTCTCGATCCCGTGCAGAAGGGTCCGCAGCTGCTTTCCGACATCATGTATGATGTGATTCACCAGTATTGGGATCAGCAACTGCAAGTCGTCTTCGTCGCGGACGGACCATATCAGCATGTCTTCCGCAGCATCTCGGATCGCCATAAATTCCATAATCTGATCGCGGTAATCGATTTCAATAAAGCGCTCTCGCGGCAGGGCTACGCGGCGTCGGATTTCATCCTCATGCCGTCGCTCTATGAGCCATGCGGATTGCCGCAGATGACTGCGCCGATTTATGGCAGCCTGCCCATTGTCCACGATACCGGCGGATTGCATGACACTATCGAGCATCTGGATATCGCGAATAATCGCGGAAATGGCTTCGTCTTCAAATTCTTCGATGACGCCGGACTGAAATGGGGAATTGATGAAGCGATGCGGTTCTATATGATGCCCCAAGACGTGAAACAGAAGCAGATAGCGCGCATCATGGTCGAGAGCAAGAAACGCTTCAGCCATCGCACAACCGCACAAGCGTATATCGAACTCTACGAAAAAATGCTCAATCGAAAATTAGTCGATTGGGGCTGAAGATAAGTCCTGTGCGGCATCATCAAGACGCCGCGCAGATAACATAGATCCTGGTTGATACTCCCATCCCATGTCAAACAACGAAGCCACCAACCGAGACGAAGTAATGCCGGCGCTGTTTCGCGACGACCCGTTTCTGACGCCATACTACGCCGTCTATCAGAAACGGTGCGAATTTGTCGCACAGCGCCGCAAAGAAGTGCTTGGGGATAAAGAGTCACTGCTGGAGATTGCAGATTGGCACCGCTACTATGGTTTGCATCGCCTCGAGGATGGCAATTGGTGCTTCCGCGAATGGCTCCCCTGGGCAACACATGCCGTGCTGCTGGGCGAGTTCAATGACTGGACTGCGTCTCCGTGGTTTGAATTGCATCCAGTCGGCAATGGCGACTGGGAAGTCGAGATGCCAGCCGCGCTCATCAAGCACGGCCAGTGCTATCAGCTCTATGTTGAATGGGATGGCGGAAATGGCTGGCGGCTACCGTCTGCAGTGACTGCGCTCAAACGCGAACAGCAATCCGACGGCCATATTTTGTTTAACGCTCAAGTCTGGGAGCCGCCCGCGCCATATCAATGGAAGCACGATGATTTTGTGCGCCCGCAGTGGCCGTTAATCTATGAAGCGCATGTCGGTCTCGCGCAGCTCGAACCGCGTGTCGGCACATTTGCCGAATTTACGCGCAATGTCCTGCCGCGCATCGCCAAAGACGGCTATAACTGCGTGCAGCTCATGGCGATTGCCGAACATCCATATTATGCGTCATTCGGCTACCATGTCTCCAATTTCTTTGCTGTGGCAGATCTGTTTGGCACACCGGATGATTTCAAGGAACTCGTCGATACCGCGCATGGCCTGGGATTGTGCGTGATTATGGACTTGGTGCACTCGCATGCGGTCAAAAATGAGCTGGAAGGGCTTGGCCGCCTCTGTGGTCATCAGGAACAATTCTTCCATACTGGCGAACGCGGTGAGCATTCGGCATGGAACTCCTATTGCTTCGACTATAGCAAACCACAAGTGTCGCGGATGCTCCTCTCAAATTGCCGTTTCTGGCTCGAAGAGTATCACTTGGATGGCTTCCGCTTCGATGGCGTCACGAGCATGCTCTATTTCAGCCATGGCCTCGGCAAAGCATTCACTAGCTATGACGACTACTTTGGCGCAGACGTCGATTGGGATTCCGTCGCGTATCTGACGATGGCCAACGAACTGTGTCACAGCCTTGGCAAACGCGTATGGACAATTGCCGAAGATGTGTCGGGATTGCCGGGACTGGCGATGACACAGCAAGACGGCGGTGTCGGCTTCGATTTCCGGCTCGCAATGGGTGTCACTGACTACTGGTTCAAACTCCTCGATATC
>CAVGNO010000209.1:0-2749 GCA_963630475.1 Blautia faecis
ATCAATATCTGAACAAAATCAAGCGCTGGTATGACGGCTTCCGTTTTGAAGAAAATAGCGAGTCGGTTTACAATCCGGTATCAATAGCCAGCTTCTTCCTCAACTGCGGTAAATTCAATAATTACTGGTTTTCTACTGCTACGCCGACATTCCTAGTCGAGTTGGTTAAGCAGAAGCACTTTAACTTTGAGACAATACTTGGCAAGCCTGTGGGCGATTTGGCATTTTCAACATACGAAGTAGATAAACTACAGGTTTTGCCATTGCTGTTGCAAACAGGCTATCTGACCATTGATCATAGTGCACACAGTATCATGGGAACAGAGTATTACCTTGATTTCCCTAATTTTGAAGTCAAATCATCATTCGACTACTACCTGCTAAATGGATATACTGGCATTGAACAAACGTCGGTGAATCAATATGTGGCATCGCTAATCCGGTGTGTGCAAAATGGCGATGTCGATGGATTCCGTGAATGTCTGGAAGGATTAATCGCCGCTATCCCATACGACCTCTTCATCAAAGAAGAAAAATTCTTCCAAACCATCATCTACTTGCTATTCCTGCTGCTGGGAGTCTATATCGAAGCCGAAGCGCATACCAATATCGGTCGTATAGATGCTGTGGCATCGTATGGCAAGTGGGTATACATTTTCGAATTCAAACTTGACCAAGACGAAGATGTCGCATTCGACCAAATCATGACGCGGAAATACTATCAGAAATATCGCGGATGCGGGAAACAAATCGTCCTCATCGGCGCAAACTTCAGCTACGAAAAACGCCAAATCGACGGCTGGAAGACGAAGGAAATGCCGTTTGAGCAGTGAGTTTTGCTCTGCATCCCTTAAAACCTTACATTTGTGATTTCGTTTCTGTCAGCGATTGGCGCACTTTTTCGACGCAAGAAGGCATATCCTCGCGCAGTTCGTAGACCCAGAAGCGCAGCACTTTCCAGCCGCAGCTCATGAGTTGCCAATCGCGGAAGTCGTCGTCGAGTTTGCGGCCGCCATTAAGTCCGCGATGATATTTCACGCCATCGACTTCGATATCGATTTTTTCATCCACGAGTGCCAGATCCAATCGCCGGCCGACAATGCGGTATTGCGGCGTTGTCTTGATACCCACTTGTAATAACGCATCATAGAATTTTTCTTCCCATTGTGAATCAAATTGCTTTCCGGATTGCTCGCTCTGGTGTGGCAATTCTGCCAAAGCGCGCAATTCCTGCACGGGGCATTCGCGGCAGTAATTGCGGTCACCAATGACGACCAAACATGCTTTTGCGCGGCTGACTGCGACATTATAGATATATCGGTGTGACTGATCTTCAAAATACCACTTATTGCCATTGGCAATATCGTGGTGATAGCCCAGCACAAAGAAGATTACATCGCATTCGCCGCCCTGGAAGCCATGAGCAGTGCTGACGTGCAGTCTGTCACTTCCGAAAGGCGCAATCGCGGCATTGAGGCGTTCTTCGATTTCTTCGGCGTCATCGTGCAGCACAGTCATGACACCAATTGTCCCTGCATAGCGATTTTCCTGCAATTCGTTGATGCATTTGCAAACCGTTTCGATTTCGGCGGTGCGCGTATTGCATTCATGCCACTGGACGGCATTCTGATAAGTCCAGGGGCGACGTGCTTTGAGTTTACTCTCGTCCGAGCATACAATCAGCTGTTTTCCATAGAACAGTGCATTGCAATACTCAGCAATTTCTTCTGCACAGCGGAAATGCTCGCGCAAGAGAACCGGAGTGCAATTCACGATGCTGTATGCATCCTGCGTCATGAAGCTGAATTTGCCTTCATCATTGCACTTATTCCGCATAGCGATATAGCTATGACGGAATTCCGCAATGGAGCGCACAGGCGGGAACTGCCGGGGATCGCCGATCACAGTCACCGCTTTGGCACGAAACAGCGCCGGAATCGTTGGTGGAATCAAACACGTCGATGCCTCGTCAATCACGACGCGGTCGAAATATCCGGGCACTAATGGCGATGCATGGTTGCATGAAAGCATTGTTACCGCCCACCCAGGCGCTGCCCGCGTTAGATTCGGGATAAACTGCCGAGCTTTTTGCAACGCCGATTGGTTTGCCTGCTGCATAAATGCCAGTGTATTCTTCCCCAGCACACTGATTGCGTCCTTCAGCTGCTTCATTAAGCATTCATCTTTGGCAAATTCAACGCCATTGCTGACGACAGCATACGCCAGCGCGCCAAAGATGTTGCTTCCCAGTCGCTTCATGCAATCTTCCAGCTGCGCAACTGCATCTTCATCAACTGGCATTTGCTTTATTTGCGCGGTCAGCAGTGTCACTTGCTGCTGGTATCCGCGCAATGTGGCCGTGCATTCCAAATACTGTAGCAACGCAGAACGCAGTGCGGCTATCGATGCGTAGCGCTGGCAGCACATCGGATAGTGTGTCGTCACATATTGCAGTGCTTTACGCTGACATGCGCGTTTTCCGAAGCGCCACTTAAGCCATCGCCATGACCACTCGAATGGCATTTCATCGTTGAGTGAGCAGAAGATTTTGTGAAGCCGCCGATACTCTTTGTCATCTGCCGGAATGAAGGACAAATCCGCGATTTGCAATCCTTTCAATTCTTTTTCTTGCTCCCGCAGTTGCAATTCGGCGTGGATGTATCGGTCTTTGAGTGTTTCGTAAGCTTCGCGGTGCTTTTCCAATGCACGCCAATGTTCAGATTCCTGCTCAACCGCATTGCAATTATAC
>CAVGNO010000210.1:0-810 GCA_963630475.1 Blautia faecis
ATATCCGTCAAACAGAAACATCAGCGTCGTAAATGGATGACCGACTGGGTATTCACTCAACGTCATCTGGCGTGCAGTATGACAAAACACTGTACCGCGACCATACTGCACGCCATCATATATCCCCACGCCACTGAGGATAATCTCCACGTATAGCTGATTTTTTTCGACCTGCAATGCACGTATTTTGCGATGTATCGGCGGCCGGAACCAATATACGACTGATAAATGTGGTGGCATTATCATTTCCTATTTAATTCATCACAGTTGCTGCGTATGTACACCCTTCTCCGAGGCCAATGCCGTTGAACAATTGCACACCGCCGGCATGTTCATCACGCACTACCATGCCAATCCGGAAGCTTGGCGCTGTCAGCAACTCTGGCATACATTCGTGTGCAGGATCAAGCAAGAGCCGATACATGACGATGCGTTCCCTGGCAGAATGTAGCACGTCTAGGCGATTTCCTTCATTGCGCAAACCTGGTGTAAACTCGCCACGGCCTCGCCGCACGAAAATTTGCGGTCCAGATGTTGTCATCGCCAGCGAGTAATCGCGGTAGACGGAATTATCGTCATAACCAAGCAACAGCTCCACACAGCACTGTTTCCAGACATCCTTGCCATTTAGGGTGAGATTTTCCATGCCTTGTCTTTTTGAAAAATAGCCTTACGGTATCGGAAACGTGTTATTTTGCAATATTCTAGGGAAAATTACCTTATTTCCAATTGACAGTTTTGTCGATAATCGTATATAAATCGGCGAAATTGACAATAGATAAACCGTCGAGTCCGCTCCCACGTCAGAAC
>CAVGNO010000210.1:820-2712 GCA_963630475.1 Blautia faecis
GTCCCTGACCGTAATCAACATCATTACGAGATTCTTGCAACGCCACACAAACCATACGTCAAAATGCGCACAGGGATTTGTTTTGGGAATCGTGCTCTTTACGCGGACGGTAGATCACGACTCGGAAATCCTCATCTTGACGGAAGAGCGGTTCTGGCAAGCCATACGCTCGGCATTTTTCAACCATGTCATAAGTACCGGTTCCGGCTTTCTCAATGTACCCTTTATAATACATTGGTTCAGCCAGAAGCGGATTGGCGGGGATTGATTTGTGGTCCTCATACAATCAGACCATTTTCAATAGTAGCCACGCGTAGAAGAGCGCACCCATTGGCATGAGTGAATCGAGGAAATCAAGCACGCCGCCGAGGCCGGGCAGATGTCCGGAGTCCTTCGCATTTGCAATACGCTTGAGTGCTGATTCGGCCAGGTCGCCGAGCAGACCTGCGGTCGGCGCAACCAATCCCAACAGGATTGCATCGAGCCAATTCACCGTGCATGGAGCCAAGCCGCAAGCGCCGATGCTCAACTTGTCACCGGCAGAGAGTTTGAAGATGATTGCGCCTAAAAGTGCAAATGCGATACCGCCTGCCAGTCCTTCCCAGCTCTTCTTCGGCGAGACAACTGGCGCGAGCTTATGGTTGCCGCCCGGCAATTTCGCAGTCGTCACACCGACAAAATATGCGCCGATATCGCTGAGTTTCGTCACAACGACTAGGAAGCAGATCAGCAATGCACCATGTCCGCCGGGGAGGAAATAGAGTTTCGGCAAAAACATCAGGCTCCATGCATACGCGAGCGTAATCAGCGCCCAGATGCCCATATTGCGCAATTCGAGCTGATTTAGCCCGCGCTTGAAGAGGATGCAGAATGCCGCAAGCAATGTGATAATTGCCAACAATGTATCCCAAGCGAAGATGCCGACTGCCCAGCCATTGCAATGTCGCATAATAATCGCTCCCAGGAGCGACAACACGCCAAATGCATCGGTTGCAATTTCATACTCGCTCAACTTCGGCATCCCACATAGCGTGTACGCTTCGCGCACCGCGCCAATCAACAGCGCAGTCGCAAACAATGCAAAGATGCACTGTCCGAGTACGCCGGGAATGAAAAATGCCGCGAGGACAACTAGAATCAACGGAATTGCGGTTAATAGACGTTTGCGCATAATGAAGTGCCGGGAGTGGGTGAAATTGAGTGTAAGTGGGGGAAGAAATTCTTCAGCAATCGGCAGATTCAGGCACACGACCGGGATCCTTGACGATGCCGGCATTAAGGCGCTGACGCACGACTTCGAAGAGCAGAATTGCTGTCGCGGTTGCGACATTGAGCGAATCGGCATGCCCCAGCATAGGCAGCCGCACGACTTCGTCGGCTGCTTCAATCCATGGCTTGGTCAAGCCATATTGTTCAGCGCCGACGGTCAGCGCGACAGGACCGGTCAAATCAACATCGGTGTAGAGCTTATCGGCATGCGGCGAAGATGAGAGAATGCGCACGCCGTGCTTTTTCAACCATGGAATCGTCTCTTCCGTCGTCGCTTCTGCAATTGGGAGCGTAAAGAGGTTTCCCGTGCTCGCACGCACGACATTAGGATTATAGAGGTCAGTCTTGGAATCGCAGAGAATCAGCGCATCCAGTCCAACTGCATCGGATGAGCGCATGATTGTACCAAGATTACCCGGTTTCTCAATTTGCTCGGCGATCAGGAAGAATGGATTAGCGCCAAGTGTCAAGTCATTGAGCGTGCGATGGCGCTGCGGCCCAACGCCAAGCAGTCCTTCGGGGCGATCGCGGTACGCCATCTTGCAGAACGCTTTTTCGGCAACGCGAATCAGCCGCGCACCATGAGCAGCAAGCTGACCGAGCAACTCCTCTTCATGACCCTG
>CAVGNO010000211.1:0-2076 GCA_963630475.1 Blautia faecis
CACTTCCCGTTATTCATCTCGCGCTTGATTGCACCCATTGCGGCGAAGCAAGGCGCGCACAGCAAGTTGAATGCGAGGAATGCATAGCCAGAGATGTGGTTGAATGCGGCGCCGATATTCTGCCATGCAGTGCCGTCGCCAGCATTCGCATAGAGGATGCTCAATGTGCCGACGATATTTTCCTTTGCGACCAATCCGGTGATGGATGCGACGGCGGCTTGCCAGTTACCCCATCCCAGCGGCGCGAAGAGCCACGCAATTGCACCGCCGATCTTTGCCAGGATCGAGGAATCAATCTGTTCCTCGCTCAACATCTGGAAGTGCCCATCGACAACGCCGAAGTAAGTCGTGAACCAGATGAAGATAGTCGAGACCAGGATGATAGTACCGGCTTTCTTGATGAAGCTCCAGCCGCGTTCCCACATTGAGCGCAGGACATTTCCGACTGTCGGCATGTGATACGCCGGCAATTCCATGACGAACGGCGCGGGGTCGCCAGCGAAGAGTTTAGTCTTCTTCAGGATGATGCCCGAGACAATGATAGCGGCCAAACCCAGGAAGTATGAAGTCGTTGCAACCCATGGCGCGCCACCGAAGATTGCGCCGGCGACCAATGCGATGAACGGCGTCTTTGCGCCGCACGGAATGAATGTCGTCACGATAATAGTCATACGGCGGTCGCGCTCATTTTCAATTGTACGCGAAGCCATGATGCCCGGCACGCCGCAGCCAGTGCCAATCAGAATCGGAATAAAGCTCTTGCCGGAGAGGCCGAATTTGCGGAAGACGCGGTCGAGGACGAATGCGATACGTGCCATATAACCGCATGCTTCCAGGAATGCCAGCAACAAGAACAGCACAAGCATCTGCGGAACGAAGCCGAGGACTGCGCCGACACCAGCGACAATACCATCGAGTACTAAGCCGTTCAGCCATTCAGCGCAGTGCATCTTTTCCAGCATTGCACCGACTAACGTAGGCACACCGGGGATCCAGATACCGAATGCGCTCGGTTCCGGCTCTTCCATGCCATGCGCAGCATAGAAATCAACTGCTTCATTGTAGCTCATCGGAACCGTTGAATCCGCATCGGCATCGGCAGGAATCTTGTCGAGATATGCGGTCAGCGTAATTGTCTCCAGCGTTTCCTCATCCTCAGTATCGACAGTTGCGCTGGTTGCGGCCGGCTTGTATGCACGCAATGCCGCAACGGCTTTCTCCGCATCGAACTCCTCGGACTCGGTATCAATTGCATTGAAGACTTCCGGCGCAGTCTCTTCTGTCACGAATGCATCGATGGCATTCTTCGCATCGGCATACGGCGCAGCGGCTTCTTCATAACCACTGGAGCCAATGCCAAAGAGGTGGAAGCCATCGCCGAATAATCCGTCATTCGCCCAGTCAGTCGCCATGCTGCCGACAGTGACCATCGCGATATAGTAGACCAAGTACATCACGACTGCCAGGATGGGCAGACCCAGGAAGCGGTTGGTGACGATGCGGTCGATCTTATCGGAGACAGTCAAGCCGCCGACATGCTTCTTGCGATAGCATCCCTTGAGGATGTCGGCAATGTAGACATAGCGCTCGCTAGTAATGATGGATTCGGCATCGTCGTCCAGTTCAGTCTCTGCGGCTTTGATGTCCTGTTCGATATGCGCCATCGTCTCCGGCTTGATATTCAGGATGGACAGCACTTTGTCGTCGCGTTCGAAGATCTTGATTGCATACCAGCGTTGTTTTTCCTGCGGCAAATCATGCAATTCAGCTTCTTCGATATGAGCGATCGCGTGTTCGACCGGTCCGGAGAATGTGTGCATCGGAATCGGCTTCGCTTGATGCGCTGCTTCAATTGCGGCCTCAGCGGCTTCCATCAACCCCTCGCCCTTGAGCGCAGAGATCTCGATCACTTTGCAGCCCAGCTCGCGAGACAATTCGGCAAAATTGATCTGGTCGCCATTTTTGCGCACGACGTCCATCATGTTAATGGCAATCACCATCGGAATGCCCAGCTCGGTCAGCTGCGTCGTCAGATAAAGATTGCGCTCCAAGTTCGTACCATCGATGATATTGAGG
>CAVGNO010000211.1:2109-2703 GCA_963630475.1 Blautia faecis
GGTTAGAGCCAGTCAGCGCATTGAACAGCGTGGTCTTGCCGCAGTTCGGATTGCCCGCCAGCGCAATTTTAATTACTTTGTTTTCCATAAGTGCTTCTTGAAATTTCCAATTGAGCTTGAGCGCAGTGATTACTTCTTCGGCTCGACTTCCAGCATCTCGACGTCTGCACGCCGCAGACTCAATTCATAACCGCGGACAGTGACTTCAATCGGATCTCCCAACGGCGCGACTTTGCGCACAAAAATCTCCGTGCCCTTCGTAATGCCCATGTCCATGATGCGGCGCTTGATCGGGCCGACGCCATTGATCTTGGTGACCACAACCGTCTCACCAATCTGCGTATCCTTGAGTGTTTGCATTGTTCTCTTCCTATTGTTTGCTATACTAATCAACCATGATCTTTTGCGCCATCTCGTTGCTGATTGCAACACGCGCTTCTTTGACTTTGACGATTAAATTGCCGCCCATCGATGTAATAACCGTGACCGTATCGCCGGCAATAAAACCTAAATTCTCTAAGTGCTTGCGGACTTCTGCAGAACCGCCAACACGATGAATCATATTCTCCTCGCCTGCTAGCGCGAGTGTTAAAG
>CAVGNO010000212.1:0-1189 GCA_963630475.1 Blautia faecis
TTTGCGATGATGATATTCATTGCGAGTGGGGCGTTTTTACGTCATGCCCATTTATCTGCTCAAGCGCATTGGTTATTTTCTACCAATTTTACTAGGTGTAAATTTGGTAGTCTTTGCTATGTTTTTTCTGGTTAATTCGCCGGATGACATGGCGAAGCAGTTCCTCGGCGAGAAAGCATCGACGCCGGAGCAGATTGAGCGCTGGAAGTCATCGCGTGGATATGACTTGCCGTTATTATTTAACCGTGCAAGTGGCTTTCCGGGCTGTATCACGCAAACAATCTTCTTCCAGAAGAGTATTGCGATGTTCTGGGGGGATTTTGGCAATACTGACAACACCGGCACGCCAATTGGCCGCGAGCTGCGCAAGCGCGTCATGCCGTCGTTTTGCATTGCATTGCCCATTTTTCTTATTTCGACTGCATTGAATATCTTTATTGCGATGAAATTGGCGTCGAAGCGTGGTGAGAATGCCGATCGCATCGGCCAATTTGTCTGCGTATTTTTGATGAGTGTCTCGACATTGATATTGATTATCTTCGGTCAATATGCGGCAGCGATGATCCTTAAGCTATGTCCGGTTTCGGGCTTTGAATCCGGTTTGAGCATGTATCGCTTTCTTGTCCTGCCGGTAATGATTGGCGTTATTGCGTCCGCCGGCAGCGGCATACGGCTTTATCGGACTTTTTTTCTAGAACAGCTTGGCCAGGATTTTGTGCGTACTGCGCGCGCGAAGGGCCTGGGTGAAAATACCGTGCTATTCCGCCATGTGCTGCGTAATGCGCTTATTCCAATTTTGACCAATATCCCCGGCGCGCTGCTTACGCTCTTCACTGGCAATATGCTGCTGGAAAAATTCTTCAATATCCCTGGATTAGGCGGTTTTACAATTGATGCGATTGCCGCGCAGGATTTTGCATCTGTGCGTGCGATGGTATTCCTGGGCGCTGTCATCTATATTGCCGGATTAATCCTAGCGGATATTGCGTATTGCATTGCTGACCCGCGCATTAAACTCAAGTGATGACAATGAGCTGGTTCTGGCAAAATACGATTGTTGCATGCTTGCTGTTGCTTTGCGTGATGATGATTGCAGTGCTGTCGCGTCATGAGTACTGGCGCATGGCGTGGCGCGAAGTGATTGCGCGCCCGGTTGCCGTCATCTCGGGCGCAATTCTTGCGCTCTATA
>CAVGNO010000212.1:1199-2619 GCA_963630475.1 Blautia faecis
CTCTATATCGCAATTGCAGTCGCCGACTCGATCGGATGGCGTTCGCCACTACGCAATGCAAGCGACAATTCGCTCATGCGCAATCCCGAAACTGGCCAGGTCATTTATGACCGCGGCATGTCAATGCTTGATCATTTGCTCACGCCGCTTCGCGAAAAACGCGAATTTTCTTATTCAGCGCCATTTGCAACGAGCGGCAGCTGGTCGGAAACTGTGCATAATGACGACGGCACTGTGCAGCGAATTCATCCGCCATTGCGCTATCCGCGTCAGCATTGGTGTGGCACGGACCGCATCGGCGTCGATGTCCTCTATTTAAGCCTCAAGAGCATCCGTACAGGCATTATCATCGGATTGCTCACGACATTGATTGCGGTGCCATTTGCGATGTTCTTCGGCATCCTCGCCGGCTATTTTGGCGGCTGGCTGGATGATGTCATCCAATATATCTACACCGTTATCAGCTCGGTGCCGACAGTGCTGTTTATCGCGGCATTCATTGTAATCTTTGGCACGGGGCTCACTCAGCTGTGTCTTGCAATGGGACTGGCTTCATGGACTTCGCTATGCCGATTATTGCGTGCCGAGACGCTGAAATTGCGCGAACAGGATTTCATCACAGCCGCTATTACATGCGGAGTCCCGAAGTGGAAAGTGATTCTACGCCATATTGTGCCGAATGTCTTCCATGTCATCTTGATTACGACCGTATTGCGCTTTTCATCGGAAGTGCTTTCCGAAGCCGTCCTCACATATCTTGGCATCGGCGTCGGCGCGGATACAATGTCGTGGGGTACGATGATCAATGACGCGCGCAGCGAGCTTACGCGCGATCCGCTCGTGTGGTGGAAGCTGCTCTCCGCTTTCGTCTTCATGATTGGGCTCGTCTTGCCCGCCAATCTGTTCGGCGACGCAGTGCGCGACGCGCTGGACCCGAAGCTGAAAAAGAGCTGAATTTATATCAATATATGGTAGTTTTTGAAGATATAACTACTATATTAAGGAAAATTTCAACACACAATAATTTTACCATTTCGATTTTCTCATGAGCAAGTTTACCATCAATGTTTTTGGCAAGCATGGTTGTGCCAAGTGTGCGATGCTGAATCGTCGAATTGACCAGTTACTGACCAAAGAGCAGTATTCTGATTTCACGAAAGTCTACCGTGATGTCCTCACTGAAGAGGGGTTGATGACATTTTGCAAAGCGGAGTGTCTCAATCCGAGCCGCATTCCCGCGATGGTGATTTCGGTGACTGGTGCGGATGGCAAGGATCATTATTTGGAGAATCCGGCGCCTGGCGTTGCGGATCCGGTTTGCAAGGACTCGAAGTTGTATCAGTTTTTAGGGATACAGACAGATTATTCTCCTGAAGGCAAAGGCGTTATCACTCCGGAGATGGTTCAGAAGATTTTAGAC
>CAVGNO010000213.1:0-2614 GCA_963630475.1 Blautia faecis
CGCTTCACCGATTGCAATGTCGTTCTACTCGGGGATATTCAATGCCGGCATTGCATCAGGCGCAATGTTCGGCGGCATCTTCTCGGCAAAGAACGCCCTGCCCTATATCGGCTATGGCAGTGGCGCATTGCTTGCTATTACAGCGCTGACGTCAATTGTCATCTACCCCATTCTGCTGCGTAATAAAGCCGAGTAATTGAGTAATATATGGGCATCTCATACACTATCGACAGCACTTGGGCGGACGCACTGCAGCATGCGGGATTGGATTCATTCGAGTGCGCATTTGCATACGCTGATGCCAAGCCGTTGAGCAAAAAAAGTCATAGCGTGACTTACACGAAGATGCTCCCGGATGGCACGCGTATCTTCATCAAGCAGGACGCGTGGACGGGGTGGCGTCCGATTGCGCGCGCACTCATCCGTTTGCAGAAGCCGCTTCCTGCAGTCGGGCGCGAACGCGCGAAGATGAGCAAACTCACGCAGCTCGGCTTCAATACTGCAAAAGTCATCGCTTATGGCGAAAAGCGCCGATGCGGCTTGCCTCATCAAGCAGTCATGATCTCGCTTTGCGTGCCAGGAACGGCATTGGATGCAATCCGCGATGCGCAATTCCGTGAAGTCGCGGCAGTAGAAGCGCGCAAAGTCCTCAAGCGCCTCCAGGAGCTTGGATGCGACTGGGGACGCGATTGCAAGCCGGAGCATTTCTTTGTCACCGCAGAGCTAAAAGTCACAATCATCGATGTCGAGCGCATGAAATTCCGCGGCAAGCCATTGGATGAATCGACTTGCCGCAAGCAGCTTGCGCGCTTTGATGCGCTACTAGACGACAGCACGCAATCATAAGCCTGGACGTCAGCGTGGCAGAGACAGTAACATACGACGAAGCATTGCGGCAGCGCATTACTGCGCGCTTGAGCGCATCTGGCAATGAGAATCCGGTGCAGGAAGCGCGCTGGTTCATCCAATTGGCCGCGCGCAAATCGCTCACATTCGGGCAATTAGATGCGTGGGTTGAGCGCCGTTGTGCAAAAGAGCCATTTCAATATATTGTCGGCACGGTCGAATTTTATTCCATCGAGCTATCAGTCGGACCGGGCGTGCTCATTCCGCGTCCCGAGACCGAATTGCTCGTCGATTTAGCAATCAATGAGCTCAATGTAGCGCATGCTGCTGGGCATGTCCTCGATTTATGCACGGGGTCGGGTGCAATTGTGCTCGCATTAGCGCATGAGTGCCCGCAGCACAGCTACATTGGCAGTGACATATCGCCGGAAGCGCTCAAGTGGGCGCATCTCAACCGCGAGCGATTGCATCCGCGCGATTGCGTATTTTTGCAAAGCGACCTCTTTGACGCAATTCCGCAGGAACATAAATTCTGCATGATTACCGCGAATCCGCCGTATGTCTCACACGATGAATACTGCGGACTCGACCACGAAGTGAAGGACTACGAACCACGGTTGGCGCTGGAAGCGCAAGATGACGGTCTTGCGCTGGAAAAAGCGATTGCCGAGCGCGCGCGTGACTTCCTCGTGCCGGGCGGAATGATCCTACTTGAAATCGGAGACACACAGGGCGCGCGCATGGAAGCGCATCTGCAGACACTGGGTTACCGCGACGTCGTCATCCACAAGGATTTGGCTGGCCGCGACCGCATCGCGGCTGCAAGGAGTCCGGGAAAATGAAGAATTTACGCTCTTATGCGATAGTCGATTTTCTGAAGCAGAAGAAGTATTGCTCAATCGACGAGCTCGTCAATCATTTTCATGTCTCGCCGGCAACGATTTACCGTGACATCTCGGATCTTTCGGTACGCGATGTCGTGCAGCGCGTGCATGGCGGCATTGCGTTGCGCGAGCACGCGACCGGCAAAAGCGGCGCGTCTTCCTCGCCATTTCAGGAGCGCCTCAATTGGAATCGCGAGAAAAAGGAAGCGATTGCGCGCCGCGCGCTCCAGCTTATCGAGGAAAATGACATCCTCTTTTTGGATTCATCCACTACAGTCTATTATTTGGCGCCGCTGCTGGAGAAATCATCCTTTTCCAACTTGACAATTGTGACGAACTCCGTGATGATTATCCAGGAGTTCCATAAATTCCCGTCGCATTATGTCCGGATTGCGCTGGGCGCTAGCTACGATGTCCAGCTCAATGCATTTTTAGGGCAAGCGACACTACGGGAACTGGAATACTTGGAGATTTCCAAAGCATTTGTCTCCGCATTTGGCATTACGGACGACAAAGTGACGACGAGCCATGAGAATCACGCCAGTTTGCTGATGAAAGTACTGCAGCTTTCCGGCAGAAAATATCTGTTAGCCGACAAAAGTAAAATCAACCACAACGGCTTATTCCGTTTTGCGCACCGCCGGACATTCGATGAAATTCTCACCGAATAACGCGTAATTCAAGTATCTTTTTCGTATAGTCTTTTTGCAGTACTGCATTTAGGCCGTATATTTTGTTTCTTTACGCAATTGGTGGCATTTTCCAAATTTTGGGCATTTTGAAGAATATGAAAAACAAGATTAAGCATACTCTTTCATCAACGCTGATAAATTCCATTCTGAAGGATCCCGACAATTTTCCATGGGAGACCGTATCTGGTTCAG
>CAVGNO010000214.1:0-2508 GCA_963630475.1 Blautia faecis
CACTCCGCTAAATACACAATCGTGCGCTTCGCCCATTCTGATGGATATAAAGTCGCGACACCGCCCGCCGCATAGCGCGCTTTCAGCGCATTTTCCAGCGCGGCAAACTCCTCCGCACTAATCCTCAACGCCCAGACATACGGAGTATCACAGGAGAGCTTCGCAATGCGCTCATATAATTTTTGCAACGCATCATCAACCATTTACAGACCTCTGGCTTGCAATAATCGCACGCAGACGCTCTAACGCTTTGCCGCCCTCCACTCCTTCACGCGCCAGCAACCGATGTATCATCGCGTGACAATTCGCGCACAGCGGCACTAAATCACGCTCTGGCGAGACAAAATATGCGTCATCACACTGACTTATCGGACTTAGATGATGCACTTCGATAAAATCTGCCCCCAGCTCACCGTATGCGCGCTCAAAATCAAATCCACATCCCTCACAGACAATCCGTCCGTCATACTTGCCACGATAGTACGCAATACAGCGCGCACGCGCAATTTGATTGCGCTCACGCTTTACAATATGCATCTCCGCCATCTCGCCTTCTGTTAAAGCCGGAATCACTGATGCATCTGACCGACGTGCCGAATTTGGCGGGCGTTTCCGCCGCGTACTGCCAATGCCGCTTTTGTGCTTGCGCCACGCCAAATACTCCGCCAGCCACTTCAGACATTGACTGCATAACGCAAAATCATCCGCGCTAAGCATCGCACGGCACGACGATTCACCCAGAAGCTTTTTCCGCGCCTCCTCATAAAATGACGCACAATAGCGCTCATCCCGGACATCCGTAAAGTCAGGATCTACATACGCGCGCAGTGCTTCGGGGAGCTTCCCGGCAAGCAGACGCAAGCACGCATCACACTTATCCGCAGATAAATGCAAATCATGTTGCAAGAACTCCTCAAATGTCAAATCCACTATCGGCATGACGACATATTGCTATTTCATCGCTTTTACTTTCGATTCAATAAACGACTGCTCTTCTTCGCTTAAAGCATACTTATGATACAATTGGTTATCTATCTGCGCAATAGAACACGACCAATCGATATCACTGTCGCTGCCGAAATCCTGCATCGGAACATAACGCCAAGTGTCCTTTGCATTGTCCTGCGTGCTCTTCAGAATCCCCAGCATCGTGCGCGCAAATTTCGTCTTCAAGTACTTCATGCAGTTTTCTGCATCTGAAAGCACCGAAAATGTCCCAATATTAATGAATGTATCAGTAGCGCCGATCAACGGCGCGCCGATCAACGGCGTACTTAACACTTCACCGATTGCACCCGACCCATTGGCTTTAGGCACCAGGACATTGTAGCTCATTATATACGGATTCGAATCTACATAACGCTTGTCGATAAAACGCGATACTCGCTTTTTATCGACAAGCCCGTACATCTCAATGTACTCACCTTCCGACGGACGCGAAGTCAAAAAGATCGATGGTAAATTCTCTAAAGCCTTTGAGACTATTTTTCTTCCGGTTCCTTTTCCGACGGCATCCTTCGCCTCGGGATGTTCCGCATACAGCGTCTTGGAGAAACGATATATGCCCTGCGATGAGACAATACTGGCTAACCACTGCACATTCTTTTCGCGCTTCTGCACTTTTGCCAATATCGAATCAAGTTCCGGATATGCTTTATATATCCCGATTGGCTTGTAATTCCTGTTGATGTCACGATACGTGATTGCAACACCGCCTTTGATATCAACCATCGGGAAGAAATAGGAGCTATCGCGTTCGTACTTAATCAACTTAAAATGCGTGTCATTCAGCATTTTCTGCTTCCACGCTTTAGGCGTCTGCCCGGAACCAAAAAGAAACCGCCCAGGCGTAATAAATGTAACGCGTGGCGCAAGCATGAATGCGACATCCATGAACTTATCATATAGCGGACTCATCCGCCCACCATCATTTATCGCCTTTTCCTGATATGGCGGATTTCCGACAACTGCTGCAAATTTCATTTCCTCTTCCCCTTGCTTGTCAAACCAAAATTGTTCGCTGTTAAGTTTTTTGACCAGCTTGTCCTGGTCTTGAGTCGCATCATCAATGAGATGGATATTCTTTATATGCATCCCTTCGACTTCGCGGAAGCCGCATAGCGTCCGCTCGGTGATGCGCGCTGCCATCGGCGTATTGCAAATTACAAAGATATTGTCTTGAAGCACTTGATCCCAGATCGCGCCCTCCTCGCTGGCTTTAGGCCTGGCAGGGTCATCACAGACAATTTTCCAGCTCTCACGGATGCCACGATAAATGGAATATGCCATGTAAAGCGGATAAAGACCTGTCTTGGAATTGATTTCCAAAATCCGCACCGGCGAACGACCGTTTGACACACCTTGCTTGAAGATTTGTCGCGATACTTCATCCTGGTCTACCCAGCGCGGAGCGCAGCTGTCTTCGCCATCGGAATTCACATTCGGTCCGTCAAAATTTTCATTGAAGAAACAATATCCACCTAGCGTACTACTCAAATGCATATTGAC
>CAVGNO010000215.1:0-2487 GCA_963630475.1 Blautia faecis
GCCATACAGCTACTCGAAGGAAGTACTGCGGCCGATGTTCTCGACATATCTCTTCGTCAAAGCATCAGCCGATGCAATGCAGGCTATCCGCGACTTCCGCATCACCGCGCGCTATGTCCCGTTGAGCTATGGTCAGGATAAACTGCTCGACGAAATCCGGACTATCCGGACGCTGGAGAAAATCGGCTTTGACCAGGAACTCGAAGTCCACAAGGACATTCCCCAGGGCGGGTACTTCCTCATCACATCCGGTGTCTGGACTGGCGTCAAAGGCTATCTCGTCAATAAAGACGGCATCGACAAGTGGACTGTGCGGATTGAGTTCTGCCAGCGCTCCGTCACCACGACTATCGATCCCACGCAGTTCAAAATGGAACGCGCGGAGAATTGATACGCTTCTGTCAGCATGAAGAAGAAGACACTGTCATTCACATTCCCCGCTAGCCAGGAGAAGATGACTGCAGAATACGCCGGACGTTCCACACGCGCCGTCGTCATCGGCGTCGATACCGCAATCGGCTTCGCGCTCGCGCACTCACTCAAAGCGGCCGGCTTCGCAGTCATCGGCTTCGGTGATGCGTCATCCGCGCCATGCGGCGGTTTGCTGGAGTACCGCAAGACCGACTACATGTCATACGGCACTCTCCCCGAGGATTGCAACTTGCTACTCTTCTGTCATGATGCCGCCGTCCACCCCGAATGCCATGTTGTCGCGATGGATGCGCTATGCCGGCATCTTGCCGCCACTCTTCATCACGACAAACAGATGGCTGTATGCGTCTTCACACCCGCGAATGCATGCGAATGCACGAAGCAGCTAGTCACCGAAGACGCCGCACTCGACCCACACTCATTGCGCGATCTTGCGTATGCCCAAGCGGAGATGACACTGCGCGCGTGGAGCGCAGTCACTCAGTCGGCAATCCTCCCCAAAAGCTTCCGCTATGGTGAACTCTACGCCGATATGCCTGACGCTCTCCCGCTCGCCGGCCATGTCAATGCATGCTTGAAAAAAGCGCGACTGTATGAACCGATTGTCCTGCCCGGCCTCGGTTCCCAGAAGCGCACACTCACTCATCTGCACGACTTCGCCGAAATGGTCGCACTCGAAGTTAAACAGGACTTTATCCCCGCCGTAACCAATATCCCGGGCGAGTTCTCGACCATTATCCAGTATGTCATTGCTATGATGACATTCCTCAATGCGGAAGTCTCCAAAGATGTGCAACACTATGACGACGACCTCCCGTGGGGCGTCGGCAACCGCGCGCTCTTCGCGCCGCAATTTCTGTCCGGCAAGAAACGCGCGCTTCGCTATCAGCTCAAGCACTCCTTCAGAGACTGGATTTTAGAACGCCCCGCATCCGCGCCACCACTTGCGCAATTTGACATCGCAGACGCGTAAATTCAGTGTGAATTTCGCTTATCATGGGAAAAATCCATAAGACATCTTGGTTAAACGATCTGCTCGCTCAGCGCTTCAATAAGTGCTTCACGCTGATTCTCTGGGATCTGCTTTCCGTCTGGTTCGCGTACTTCCTCGCGCTGTGGCTGCGCTTCGACTGCCATATCTCTAGCATTCCGCAAGCGTATTTCGAAGTCTACAAGAGCTCCATGCCGTATGTCGGGCTTTGCGCTGTGCTCTTTTACGCGCTGATGCATCTCTATCTGCGCGTATGGCGCTTTGCCAGCTACCGCGAACTGCAACTCTGCTTCGTCAGCGTCGTCTTCTTCTCCTTCGCACACTACTTCATCCTGCCATTTTTCCTCGGTCAAATGCCGCTGTCATACTATGTCTTCGGCGGCATCTTCCAGCTGATGGCACTGGGATGCTCGCGCTTTAGCTACCGATTCCTCTGCCTCGTCATTAAACGCTTCGCATATAAGCTGAACCAGGAAAACCGCGAAAACGCAATGGTCATCGGCGGCGGTATCGCCGGACAGATGATTATCCGCGAACTCAATACATCCGAACATAGCGACAGCATCGTCCGATGCGTTATCGACGATGATCCGGGAAAACTGGGCTCCGTCATCGAAGGCGTGCGCATCGAAGGCGGCCGCGAAGCAATCCTCGAAGCCGCAGAACGCTTTGACATCAAGAAGATCTTCTTCGCAATACCGTCGATGCCTGCGGAAGAACGACGGGAAATCCTCAATATCTGCAAGGAGACGCGCGCAAAAGTGCTGACCCTGCCTGGCATCTATCAGCTCGCTAACGGCAATGTCACTGTCTCGCAAATGCGGCAAGTCTCTATCGAAGACCTCCTCGGCCGCCCGCCGATCCAAGTCGATAATACGCAGATTCTCGAATCCCTCCGCGGAAAAGTCGTCCTCGTCACCGGCGGCGGCGGCTCAATCGGCTCGGAACTATGCCGACAAATCGCTAACCACGCGCCAAAACAGCTGATTATCCTCGATGTCTATGAAAATAATGCATACGACATCCAGCAGGAGCTGCGACGACGCCATGGCACCGAGTTGAAC
>CAVGNO010000216.1:0-1834 GCA_963630475.1 Blautia faecis
GAATAAGTGGCAAGGCGGCATCCGCATCGACAGCAAACGCCAGAATGCGGTTATCGCCGAAAGCAATGCCGAAATTGCCAAGAACCACTACGACGAAGTCGCGCGTGAGATCTACAAGCGCTATTCATTTGAAGTAGGCGTCCTGCCTCCCAGCTCCAGTGCGGCACAGGAAAGCATCCGGCGCGTCCTCGAAAGCATCAACCGCGATATCGTCAAAAACAAGATCATCTGGCGTGAGCAGCGCGGGCTTCCCGGTGATTTCTTTATCGAATTAAGCGAGCAGCCTACGCCAATTCCGGAAGCGGACTTCCCCGCAATTTTCCGGCAATTGCAGATTTACAAGAAGCTGGTAAATCACGTCATCGCGGCAAAAATCAAAGTCGTCAATACAATCAAATTTCCACGCCAATTGACGTTGGAGACATCCGGCGATTATACCATCACGCCGATTATCATCAGTGTTGAAAGCGAGCATCAGAACATTCAGAATCTAGTCAATCGCTTGAGCGCAGATCAGACAATGCTGATGTTCATCCGTAGCATCGGCTTCAGCACTCCCGCAGCGAATACACCCGGCGGCGAATTTAACCGAATCGTAAGCGAAAAGACCTCCGCTATCGCTTCAGATATCATGGGCGGAAGCGCAGGAAGCGCGCAAGATGGCATGGGCTCAAGAAGTGCACGCTCATCCTCCGCTGGCGATTCAAATCGTGACAAAGCTGGCTACGTCGAAGAAAATGCGAAACGCCAGGACTTCCTGGTCTTCCGTTCTCCGTACATCGTCCGCATTGATCTGAATCTCGACTTGATTGAATTCAAGAATCCGACCGAGAACTGATACACCCATTGACCACAGACAAATTATACCGAGGAAGCAAAATTGGACTTTCTGGCAAGACATTATGAAAAATTGGTGCTCGTAGTATGCCTGCTGTGCCTACTATGGGGTGTCAGTATTGTTGGCAACAGGAAACAAGCCGCGCTAGTCGCGACTTCCGAAACCAGTCAAAAGCTCAAGACAATTGTCAAAGGCAAGAAAATGCTCGATCCTCTGGATGAATCAAGCTTGCAGAGCCTTGACTCGATGTTGCTGCTTAAGGACAGTGAATTGACCATAACTGGCAACAGCGCGAAAAACTCCGACCTCATGAGCGCAAGCAAATTCATTATCTGCAAAAACAGCAATTGCGGCAACGCTATTCCATACAATACCGACAAATGCCCATACTGCGAGACTCCGCAAGACAAGATTGCACCGGACGATACATGGGATGATGACTTGGATGGCGACGGCATCCCGAATATCATTGAGAAGCATGACGCAGTTGTCTATTCTGAACTCGGTCAGTCTTCACTTGACTACCGATACACTAACGATGGTGCAGAAGATTTTGATGGCGATGGCTTTATCAACGCTGAAGAATTTCGTTACGCATTTGATCAGCTTGATGAACCGGAAATTATCGATCTGGGCGCGTTGCGCGATCCTTCGCAAACCCCGCCACTGGCATATATTCTGCGGAAAGAAGGCAAGCCCAATAAGCGCACAATACCATTCATCGTAAACCGCATCAAAGACGGCGACGGCGATCCGGATCCAAAAAATTGGAAGGCAGAGATTTACACTGTCGCCAATGGCAAAAAAGGCATTAGAATTACCCAGAATTTACGCTATCGCAGTGCCGAGGAAGAAAGGAAAGGCAAAAAAGACAACCGTTATGGCAAATATAAATTGGTAGAGTTCTTGTCTGATAAAAGCGGTATTATTGTCGAAGACGAAAACGGGGCGCAAATCACCATGAAAAATGAGGAAGTCTGCCAGGAAAAAGAATAT
>CAVGNO010000216.1:1844-2467 GCA_963630475.1 Blautia faecis
CAGATCAAGCTGACATTCAATCCTGCACGCCTGGGCAAGCGCGCGCTCAACGCAAAGAAATACATCTGGTCTGAAGCGGATATGAAGCTTCTGCCAGATAATGACAAAGTCAAGAATCGCTTGAATCCAAACAGTGGTGCAAAGCGCGGCAAAATGGCAGGCGCGCCGTCAATGACGATGGCAGATGCGCCGACCGATATGGATACTGCATCGATGCTGGGCTCTTCTTCTTCCAGTAGCAGCAACAATACAGAGAAATACACCAAAGTCTTCAACATCCGCGCTAATGCCGAATTTGCACTCTACTGCAAGTTCAACGCAAGCAGCACAAATGAAGGTGTCTCCGAAGAAGACACTGAAGAAGCGGTCGAATTTTACCGGCTCCTGCCGATTGACGATGAAAACAGCGTCATCCGTGTACAGCAGATCACTGAATTCGGTGGCGACGCAATTGGCAAGCCGATTGTAATCAATCCACCAAATGAGAAGGTTGATTTTCCAGCCAACCGCGAAAACAGTGGCAGTTCGATGATGGACGGCGGTATGATGATGCGTCCGCAAAGAATACCGTGATAACTCAGAAAATCGCCATAAGGAGCAATTTTTCTCTTCAGACAATTGAA
>CAVGNO010000217.1:0-2410 GCA_963630475.1 Blautia faecis
ATTTTACGGCATTAGATGCATCGTCATGCTGCGACTTTATTTTAAGTGGTGGAGTCTTTGCGGATTTTGAGAAGCCGGTTTCCGCCGCTTGTGCGGTTGCCGGAGCAGATGGCAATTTCAGTATCGCGCTAAAATAACCGGGAGGACGCATGAATATCAAGCATATCATTCGCCTGGCGGAAGTCATGAATCAGCATGGTCTTACTGAAGTTGAGATTAAAGAAGCCGATTCATCAATTCGTCTTTCACGTGCAGTGACGACGGTTGCGGCGCCGGTGCCGGCGGCCGGCGGTTTTACGGCGGCGGTGACGATTGATTCCGGTGAAAAAAATGACGATAATGCGGCAGCATTGACAGAGCAGGGCGAGGAAGCGGCAGGAACCTATATCACTGCGCCGATGCCGGGGACATTCTTTACTGCGGCTGCGCCTGGCGATGCGCCATTTGTCAATGTCGGCAGCGAAGTCACGCCGCGCAGTATCGTGTGTATTGTCGAAGCGATGAAAGTGATGAATGAAGTGCGTGCGGAATGCAGTGGCACGATCGCGAAGATATTGGTTGAAAATGGCGCGCCGGTTGAGTATGGTCAGCGGCTTTTTGAGATTCGCTAAAGGGACATCGGCATGGCACGCAAAGAACCACTGACCGCAGAAGAGTTGTCGAAGCACAAATTGCTGATTGCGAATCGCGGCGAGATTGCGTTACGCATCATACGCGCATGTCGCGTATTACAGCTTCCGAATATCTTGGTATTTTCGGAAGCGGACCGGGAGTCATTGCCGGTACGTCTGGCGGATGAAGCGATTTGCATTGGTCCTGCTACGGCATCAGAGAGCTACTTACGAATGGAGCGCATCTTGAGCGCTGCGGTAATCACGGGTGCGACAGCAATTCATCCCGGCTATGGATTCCTCTCGGAAAATCATCATTTTGCGCAGATTTGCCAGGATATGGGCATCATCTTTGTCGGCCCTTCGCCTGCAGCAATTTTGCAATTGGGGGATAAAGCCGAAGCGCGCAAGACAATGCTTTCGGTCGGTGTTCCGGTGATTCCGGGCTCCGAGGGAACTGTCAGCGACATCCATGAGGCATTGCTTTGGGCGGATAAAATTGGCTATCCGGTCATTTTGAAAGCGGCTGCGGGCGGCGGCGGCAAGGGTATGCGCGTTGCTGCGGATGCCAATCAGCTGTCGAAAGCATTTCAGACTGCGACGGCAGAAGCCAAAGCTGATTTTGGCAATTCCGCGCTTTATCTGGAAAAATATCTGAATGCACCACGGCATGTCGAAGTGCAGATAATTGCGGATAATTACGGGAAAGTCATTTGTCTGGGCGAGCGTGATTGCAGTTGGCAGCGCCGCCATCAGAAGTTAATCGAGGAGAGTCCATGTCCGGTGCTGACTGACGATGTGCGTCAGCGGATGTACGCAGCGGCAGAGAAAGCCGCGCAGAGTGTGAAATACACTGGTGTTGGCACAGTGGAGTTCCTGCTCGAACCGCAGTCTGGCGAGTTCTATTTTATGGAGATGAATACGCGCTTGCAAGTCGAGCACCCGGTCTCCGAAACAATTTGCGGTATCGACATGGTTGCCGCGCAGTTGCGTGTCGCATTAGGCGATGCGTTACCGTGGCGGCAGTGCGATCTCGGTGTGCGTGGCCATGCGTTGGAAATTCGCATTAACGCTGAAGACCCGGAACGCAATTTTGCGCCATGCCCGGGCAAAGTCAGCTTTTATCAAGCGCCTGGCGGCCCGGGAATTCGTGTGGATTCACATCTCTATACTGGATATACGGTTCCGCCATATTATGATAGCTTGATCGCTAAATTAATTGTCAGTGGCGAGAGCCGCGAAATTGTGCGGCGCCGTGCATTGATGGCGCTGGATGAATTGACAATTGACGGAATCAAGACGACTGCGGGATTTGCGCGTAAGATTATCCAGTCTCCGGAATTTATCTCGGGCGACTACAATACTGGGACGCTCGAAAAGATGTCTTGATAAAGCGTGAGTGCGCTCGATTGCGTATTGTCGCACTCATTTCTGTGACACAATGTCGCAGATGTGGGTGCGCGTGAGTAGCAACGCCTGCGTAAATATATTTGGCACGCGATTTGCTTTATTGCTCGTCCTGTTGATTTTCTGAATTTCAAAATAAAAGGAGAGTAAGATTATGGGTAAAATTACAGGTAAGATTTTAGGTATCGATTTGGGTACCACGAATTCATGTATGGCGGTGATGGATGGCACCGACACGAAGGTTATTCCGAATGCCGAAGGCATGCGCACAACGCCATCAATTGTAGCGTTTACGAAGAATGGTGATCGTTTGGTTGGCCAGCCGGCGAAGAACCAGGCGGTAACCAATCCGAAGGGCACGATTTACTCCATCAAGCGTTTCATGGGACGCA
>CAVGNO010000218.1:0-2409 GCA_963630475.1 Blautia faecis
TATCTTCCAGTTAGGCGTCAAGTACTCCCAGCCGATGGGATGCAACTTCTTGGATGCCGACGGCAAATCACATCCGATGATCATGGGATGCTATGGCATCGGCGTCGGGCGCGCAATGGCGTCGGTTGTCGAGCAATGCCATGATGACTACGGTCCAATCTGGCCAATGTCGATTGCGCCATATCATGTGCAGATCATCGGCCTCAAGCCGAATGAACCGGCAGTCAAGAGTGCTTGCGACAAGCTCTATGACGAGTTGCAAGCGCTGGGCGTCGAAGTCCTCTATGATGACCGCGGTGAGAAAGCCGGCAGTGCATTTGCGGATGCGGATCTACTGGGTATTCCGCTGCGCATTGTCATCTCGCCCAAGACGCTTGAACAAGGCGGCGCAGAATACAAGCACCGCGACTGGGGCAAGCGCTTTGAGATGCGTGCACTCGACGGCTTGGCCGCAGCGCTCAAGCAGGAAATTGATGCCGAGCTGGCAAAATCCTGCGATTGATTCGCGCATCCCGCGATAATTTGATATTGTCCGTCCTGCCTGCGCAAAGCGACACCTTTGTGCAGGCAGTTTGTCCCCACTCTTATACACTCGAACACTATGCCAGTCTGCTGCATATATAATTCCAAGGGACGCGAGCTGCTACGGTTTAACACCGACAGCTTTGCCGGAAAACGGCGGATTGTCGTCGGGCGCTCCTCCACTTGTGACGTCAGCTTAAAGAGTATAGCAGAGACCAATATCAGTCGCGAGCACTTTTATATCGAGCACGACAAGGACAATCACTGGAGTATTCATGACACCAGCCGTGCAGGGATTGTCATCAACTGCGAGAAAGTCGAGAGTGCGAATCTGAGCAATGGGACAGTCGTGCGTTTCGGGCAGCTCTTCTTCTGTTTCGGCGATAAAGCGTCACCGACGCCATATCGCATCGCGTGGTATGACTCTGATTCTAAAACCGAGCAGCATGATGTGCTGTGGAATGGCAAGAATTCGATTGGCGCATCGCATGACAACTATATCACGATTCGTCTGGGCGCGGTCTCGCGTTTCCATTGCTACATCGAAGTCCTAGGCGAGCATCTCACGATTTCAAATATCAGCCCGATGGTCGAGACGACTGTCAATGACGAGTCGGTGCATGAGCCGATGAAGATCAAAGTCGGCGACATCATCATGCTCAATGACATCGAAGCAAAGATCGAGCGCGCTGAATTGCCAAAGCGGCATGTCGAGTATATCATGTCAGACAAGGAATTAGAACAGCGCAATAAGAAATCAGCGAAACATCATCGCGGCAAATCGTATGCACCATTGATTATAGCGGCGCTTATCACAGTCATCATAGTGTCGCTGATATATCTCACACTACAGATGATGCCGTAGGAGGTTGGTTGAAGGCACTACAGCCGAGAATTAAATAATTTCTGGGAGTGAACAAAAATGCAGCTCGTTGATTACTTACGTTTAGAGAACTATGAGGCAGGTGGAAAGTTCCTCTGCTCCATGCCAACGAAGGAAGCCGCCGCTCAAATTTGTGCGCTGAAGACGTTGCATGAACAGACAATTGCGCTGCGCATGCTGATCGATGAAAAGGACGGCGCGAAAGTCTTTGCGGCTTTGCCGCCACAAAAACGCAGCGAGCTGGTAGATACGATCAGCGATAATGAGCTGGCCGAGCTGTATGAGAAATGCCTCAATGCCGGCGTCGGTATCGCACTGGAAGACTTTATTGACAAAATGGACGACGAGGATGTCGTCGAGCTGCTGTCACGAATCAGCAAGGACAATTTGCGGTCAGCGATGCACTTGCTCAAGGAGAACAAGCGCACAGCAGTCATCACGAAAATGCCGCCGGAGATGCATAACGAGCTAGCGACGCAAATCTGCATCGACGAAAAAGTCAAGCTCTTCGTATTATTGGAAAAGAAGGACAGCAAAGAGACACTGGAGAAAATGCTGGCGTCCATGGATATTGCGACGCTGTCGGCATTGCTCAAAGGGCTGGATGGCGACTCGCGTATCCATGCATTCCGCATATTGACAACGCCGCAGCGCGCTGCAGTTTACGCCATCCTCGACCGCGATGTCCATGACGACATCTATCACGAACTGGAGCGTGATGAGCTCTGGGAACTACTCAACGAGCTTCTGGAAAGCGGTGTGCGCGGCTATAATGCGATCAAAGCCGAATTCACCGAAATGCCGGCATTCGATATTGCCGAATTCTTAAGCGAGCTGCATGATGAATCGCAGCTGCCGCTGGTCTTCAAGCTGATGAATAAGGATACGGCAGCTGAAGTCTTTACGTATCTCGACCAGAATCAGCGCTGTAAAGTCATTGAAGCGATTGGTAGCAAGAAGACCGCTGAATGGCTTAACGAAATGGCAACCGACGATGCAGTCGA
>CAVGNO010000219.1:0-2402 GCA_963630475.1 Blautia faecis
TTTGCGAGCATCTTGTCGATTACGCGGTCAAGCGTAAGCAGCTCATTGAAGTCATTGCGGCGATTGACGACTTGCGCCCATGTATTGGTGACGCCGCGCGAGTAGCCATAGAGCGCCAATGCAATCATCATCGTGATTGTCACTGCAATCACGAGTTCGAGAAATGTAAAATATTTGCAACGTGACTTTTTCATTTAGCGCCCAGCGATTGATAATCGACATCGTCCTCTTTGATAATTTTGCGCACGGACTGCTCGGCGATGAGATCGCCTTGCGGATTATAGATTCTGACGTAGAATTCACCGAGACGCCAATAGCGAATGGATTCCATTGCTTCATCGGGAATGCCGTCCTCGACATTATACAGTTCGCAACTTGCGGAATAGCCGTCGGGAAGCAAGCCATCGGGCGGCGTATTTTCCGGTCCTGCTAACAGATAAAATTCCATGACATTGCCGAGGATATGCTCGCGCGCCCAGCGGCGTTCTTCGCGCAGCATATTGGAACGCGCAGTGCCAATGACAGTCATTGCGCCGACGACGCTGATCGTGAGGATCAGCGCGGCAATCATTACTTCCATCAATGTAAAATAACGGCGTTGCATAATAATCACAAATTATAGCGGCAACTTGATTTTGCGGCGCAAATATGTCGGCACATCGAGATCTACGCTGTCATAAAATGTCGGATGCGCCATTTGTCGGAAGATACCGTGCTGGAGTTCGTCGTATTCAATCGGCTCTTCTGATTGCGCGGTATCATTTTGCTTGAGCGGTTCGCAAAAGAGCTGCACATATCCCATTGCGGTATTACACATCCAAATGACTGCTTGCTGATAGACGACCGCCATCTCTTTGTTTTGATTGGGAAACAGCTTTGACATTTTTGTGCAATCCAGTGGAAGGATGTCGAAATGCTGTGCTTGCAATGTCCCCAGCGATGACGCAGCGCGGTTCTTCTGCTCTTCGTCATCATTGGGATGCGGCATTCCGGCAACTGCAACTGCGGGGATATTGTTTTTCTTTGCGTAATCGAGCACTTCCTGCGTATAAAATGCGCTGGTTGCGCCGCCAAGGCAAGTGAGCACGACAATTAAATCGACTGCACTGTAGTCGTCCAGCAGCTGTTTAATCGCTTCGCGGGATTCTTTCGCGCTCTGGCCGGTCGTGAGTGCGGGCGTTGCCGGTAGCACTTTGCTGTCCATCAACGGCATTTGCTCGAGTGTCTCGCGGTCAGTATCCAATCCGAGAATACGCAGATTCTGCCGATTGCTTGCATTACGCTGATACGTATAGTAAGCGACGCGTGTTCCGGCACTGCCAACGCCGAGCATTAAAATCGTGTTATTTTCCTTCATTGTCACTTATGCTCAATCGTTAAGAACACTGCGGAAAAAGTCCCGAATTGTTTCAAAAAGCGGCTTGCCTTGTTTCTCATCGCGGATACGCTTATCGCGTTCCGCGCTACGTATTGCCCCCAAGACCATATTATAACGCGTATCCTGCTTAAAAATTGTTGTAGCATCAGTGATATCGTATGCATAAGCGATATGCACTGGGCGTTTCAGCTTGCGCTGCGCAATTTCCGTGATGCCGGGAATGAGCGCGCCGCCGCCGGAAAGCATGATGGAGTTGCCTAAATACGGCGATGCATTCTCGACTTTCAAGCGCTTCGCGATGATATCGAAGATTTCATCCAGCCGCGCTTCGATGATTGTCTCGACCGCATCCGCAGGGAGCAGCCGCTCGGGGCATTCGCCGCTTTGCGCAATCGCGACTGTGCGGTTATTGCCGTCGTGTGTCGCAATTGCGTTAAGCCGCAATTTATCCATATCACGCACGATCTGCCGTGCCGTCGCGATATTCTGCAAATCCAGTCCAATGTCCAGGTCATTTGCGATATGATCGCATCCCAGTGCAATTTGTTCGCAGACCATATAGCCGTAGCTCGTCGGCATTGAGAGTGAAATCATCCCTGCGCCAAATTCAATCACCATCCCCTTGATATCGCTATAACTCTGCAATTCGCTCGTATCCTGCGGATTAGTGACTGCGCTGGCAATTGCTATCGGCGCATAGATGCTCGCGCATGGGCGGTTATTCAATAACTTGCTGATGATTGTGCCGAATTGCTCATTGATATATGACTCGCCCGCTAAGTAGCGAATTTCCTCGGTGAATGATTTTGTGCTCTGACCAATCGGATTAATGACATAATGCCGGTCATCCAAATGGAAACAGCGGTTTGTCGGCGCAATATTCAACGTCTCCAACCCATCAACCGTCACTTCTGGGATAGCATTATATGACTCATGCATCAGCATTTCGACATTTTCGGCAGTCACTTGCTGGACTTCCGGGCAATTGATTGTGTGCGATGCGATGCCGGTTTTAAGATGGCTT
>CAVGNO010000220.1:0-2347 GCA_963630475.1 Blautia faecis
CGATTACACAGGCAATCTGCAATTACCGCAAACTGCAGGGCGTGACTGGGCCGCTGTTCATGGGGCGCGATACGCACGCGTTGTCGGAACCCGCGCATCGCACTGCGCTTGAAGTCCTAGCGGCCAATGACGTGAATGTGTTGATTGCGGCAAATAATGGCTATACGCCGACCCCTGTCGTCTCACATGCAATCTTGGCATACAACCGCGGGCGCACCGAAGCACTTGCCGATGGCATTGTGATTACGCCGTCGCATAATCCCCCGACTGATGGCGGATTCAAATACGACCCGACTAATGGCGGTCCTGCCGATACGTCGGCGACAAAGTGGATTGCTGATGAAGCCAATCGCTTGCTCGGCGATGACAACCGCGAAGTGAAGCGTATGACGTTAAGCAAAGCGCTGACTTGCGGATGTGTACACGAACACGACTATGTCACCGAGTATGTCGATGACTTGGCGAATATCATCAATTTCGACGCGATTCGCAACTCCGGCATTCGCATTGGCGCGGATGCGCTCGGCGGCGCCGGCCTTGGCTTCTGGAAGCCGATTGCCGAAACATACGGATTGGACTTGACGCTGATGCATGGCAGCTACGAACCGGATTTCCGCTTCATGCATATTGATCACGACGGAAAAATCCGCATGGATTGCTCCTCGCCCTATGCAATGGCGGGGTTGGTAAAGCTCAAGAATGACTTCGATATCGCATTTGGCAATGATCCGGATTTCGACCGCCATGGCATTGTCGCGCCTTCGGTTGGATTGATGAATCCGAATCATTTCCTCTCAGTCGCAATTGAGTATCTCTATCGCACACGCAAAGAGTGGTCGAAACAGATGGCGGTCGGCAAAACTTGCGTTTCCTCTTCGCTGATCGACAAAGTTGTTGCGCGGATGGGACGCAAGCTCATCGAAGTGCCGGTCGGCTTCAAGTGGTTTGTCCCCGGGCTCATTAGTAGCGAAATCGGCTTCGGCGGCGAAGAGAGCGCCGGCGCGTCATTCCTGCGCAAAGACGGTACTGTCTGGACGACTGACAAGGATGGTCTCATCATGTCGCTGCTGGCATGCGAGATTACTGCTGTCACCGGCAAGGATCCCGGTGAACATTATTTGCAGCTGGTCAAGGATTTCGGCGAGAGTTTCTATGCACGGCATGACAATCCGGGCACTGCGGAAGAGAAAGCGCATATCGCATCGCTGACTCCGCAGAATCTCACGCTAAAAGAGCTTGCAGGCGAGCCAATCAGATGCGCATACACTTGCGCTCCGGGAAATGGCGCGCCAATCGGCGGAATCAAAGTGATTGCAGAGCACGGATGGTTCGCAATGCGACCATCCGGTACCGAGAATATCTGCAAGATCTACGCCGAAAGCTCAATCAGCACAAAACACCTCGAACAGATTTTTGCGGATGCCGCAAAAGTCTGACCCCGGCGCTACGAATCGGTCTCGGCGGCAGAACCGCTCGCGCTCGCTAGTGACTCTGCCGCACGGTTTACAGCACTCGACATCATCCGTATCAGATTCTGCCGTAAATCCGGACGCGGTATCGATAAGTAATACAGCTTCAGAAAACGCTCTGCGCAATCCGGCAACGGGATGTTCTGATAATCCACCGGCATCGTGTATTTGCCATCGCCGTATTGTGCATCGAGCTGCGCGTCAAATTCACCATTCAGAAAACGCTGAATCAGCTTGATGCTACGACATTGGCATGCCGCAGTCTTGCCATTTTCCCACTTGCGTATCGTCGTCCAGCTCACTTGCATGAAATCAGCTAGCTGCTGATGGCTGATTCCAAGATAGCGCCGATGCTCGCGAAAACGCTTCCGTATTTCCACAGTGAATGTGCCGTCAAATCCGGATAAACTCCCGTCGCGAGTCGCTAATTTTAGCGGTTGCAGTCCCATCTTCTCCTCCTGTTGCTGGTAGAAATAATACGTATGAAGTCAGGACGGATTGTCCGACTCCGGCTAAAATTTATTGATGTTGTAACATATTGCAAATGAATTAATAGATATTAGTGGCTACGAATAGGATGTTGTTGAATTTAGTGCAATCGCGTCGAAATGCATGCAGCAGAACATGCCCTGCATTGACATGAAATGACAAATTAACAGGAAAAATATTTTCCTCTGCCTCTTGAAAAATCAGGAAAAATTGGCTATAATATAGGTGTGTCAGCCGAAAAGTTGATGCTAATTAGCAAATACAATTGAACCTTACTCTTAAGGAATATAACCAAAATGAAGAAACAGACAGTCTTTACCCTTATCGAGCTGCTTGTGGTTATCGCGATCATCGCAATCCTCGCAGCTATGTTGCTCCCTGCGCTCGCA
>CAVGNO010000221.1:0-773 GCA_963630475.1 Blautia faecis
GCCATAACTCGACATACGTCGATGAACAGATCTGCCCGCCATTGGCAATTCATTTTCCCGGTGTGCGTGCACAGAAATACAACAAGCTCAGCCAGCATACCGATATTGTGCCGACAATTGCGCCACTGCTGGGAAAAGTCGGCGACGCAAAATTGTATTCGGTTGGACACAACCTCCTGGATCCCAGTTATGACCGCGAATACATGATTATCTGCGGTTATTCAGAACGCGTTTTGCTTAATTGCGAAGGAAAATATATGTTGCCGGTGTCACCAGATGCATTATATTCGCCATATCGCTTGCTGCGCCGCGATGATTCAGTCGATGAAGATGTCGATGGCTTCTATAAGCGCAATGCCAGTCAGATGGCTCAAGCGCTTAAGGACATGCAGCGATTCCTCAAATAGAGAATCAACTTCGTGATTTAAGGAAACACAATACAATGAAAATCAAAGTGCTGGGCACTGCTGCGGCAGAGGGCATCCCGTCAGTGTGGTGCGAATGCGAGACTTGTCAGAAAGCCCGCGAACTGGGCGGCAAGGATTTGCGCCGCCGTGCGTCATATCTTATCGATGACGACACGATGGTCGATTGCGGACCGGATTTTTTCTGGCAGATAAATCAATTCGGCGTGGATGAACGCAAGCTCAAGCGCATCATTTTCACGCACCGGCACTCGGATCACCTCAATAGCGTCGATTTCGACTTCCGTAGACCCGGCTTTGCGACAATAAGCGAGGGAAAATCATTGCATATACTCGGGTCGCGACCCG
>CAVGNO010000221.1:783-2338 GCA_963630475.1 Blautia faecis
GGAATCGAAGCGATGGACGCCAACGTCTTCGATATACAGGAGATGAAAATGACGCCAGTTATGCTCAATGCAGGCGAGCTCTGCAAAGACGGCGATGTATCGGTTATGCCTGTAGCGGCGAATCACGATGAAGGCGGACAGCCGATGGTGCTTTTCATCGAACGCAATGGCGCAAAAGTCCTCATCTGCCATGACACCGGGCTATTGAGCGAAGCGGCATTAGCGCAAGCAACAGGGCAGCAGGCCGATTTGGTCTTCATGGATTGCACATGCTCTTTCTGGGTGCCGGAGCTCGCCAATGGCCATCTCGGTATCAATACTGCAGCACGGCAAATCGAAACACTCAAAGCGAATGGCGCGCTTAAAGCCGATGCGAAACTCTTCGTGACTCATTTCTCACATAATGGCCGCGGTCTGCATGCCGATCTGGAAGCATTCTTCAACCCCAAAGGTATCGGTGTCGCATACGACGGCATGACGCTCGAAATCTGAGGATAAAAACGGATTTTTCAACGGAAACGGAGGATAACGGAAATTAACGGAGGGAAACGGACGTTAACGGAATTCGTTACAATCCGTTAGAATCCGTTAAAATCCGTTAATCTCCGTTTTTATTGAAATACCGCTGGTTGGCAGGTGTCATCGAGGTTGAAGCCGGTGATAGCGGTGGTGTCGAAGTATGCTTTTTCGGCATTATCGAACATGATGCGGTAGTCGCCCGGTTCTGCCGGTATTTCGAACTGGATATTCGTCTTTTTGGTGGGCATGACAATTTTCCTTTCGATGATTTCCGGTTGGTTTTCACCGAAGCGGATGAGAGCGATGCCAATGCCGTCATTGCTCCGTTTGTCCAGGACTTGCACTGTGCCACTCAATGTGTGTGTATCTTGTGACAGTACGGGTTTGATAATCAGCCGCTGGTTCGGGTTACGGGATGGCGCATGGATGTGATAGCCGCCGGGGACTTTCTTCCACAGCGCGCCGGTGTTATTGTCTTTGCCGGTGAATGGCGTCATGCGCAGTTCTGCAGGGGAGGGCTCTTGCCAAGGCGCGGATGTGACTCGGCTTTGCTTTGCATCCCACTGCTGTTTTGTTCCGCGGAAGAAGATGTAAGTGCGATTTGCTTCCACGGTGAAGTGCTGGTCTTTTGCAGCGGGTAGCTCGATTTGTCGGATGACTTCGTAGAGGGGCTCCGGCGATGCCAAGTGGAATACGCGTTCGCCATCGGCAAATGTATGAGTTGCGATGAATGCGCGGTTGCCCCAGAACAGCTCTTCGGTGTCGAAGTATTGATGGCATCCGGCTTTACTGGCCGCAAAACGCAGCAGTGCGGGCGAGAGGATTGCGGATGCGCTGTAGATCGAAGTCCAGCCGTCGTGTTCGCGGTATGCGCAAAGGACGTTCTTGCCGGATTCATCGTGTCCTAACGCGACGGCATTAGGGTCGTCAATTGTGAATGAAGGGCAGAATTTCCAATTTGCTGCACCTGTTTCACCCGGCGCAGTATCAGAGATTACACCTAATGGGAAATGCGTGTCCGCGTTCTGATGCAATA
>CAVGNO010000222.1:0-1630 GCA_963630475.1 Blautia faecis
CGGCTGCGGACGCCCTGGCTCTGGTTTGGGCGGTGGCGGTTGCGGACGCGGCATCGGCGGTTGCGGTTGCGGCACTGGCGCCGGCACTGGCACCGGCTTCGGCACGGGCTGATTCGGCTTCACCGGCTTCGGCACGGGTTCCGGCTTCGGCACCGGCGAGGGTTTCTGCACCGGCTCCGGCTTGGACACCGGCTCAAAACCGCTATTCTTACTGTCAAAACGCTGCTGATTACTGGACGGCGGCGGTGGTTGTGGCCGCATGCCGGCATCCCGGCCATTTGACCATTGCGCATTGCACGCATACGCGCACACCAGCAAGATTGCAAAAATGAATTGATAACGCTTTTTCATAAATTCCTCCTTTTGACCAATCCGGATTCGTCAGGAAAACGGATTCACTTCGCTTTCCGATAAATGCGCGGTTCAACTGGCGATTCATCGCGCCAAAGTCCTAAACGCTGCGCGCGAGCATTTTTTTCCGCTTTTGCATAATTTACATCATCATAATACTGCCGGTAGTGCCATGCCATCCCGCGCCGTATCATTTCCAGCCCAATGTCACTCTTGCCAAGCCATACTTTCGCAACCGTACGGCCATATCGGTCAGTATTTGCGACCTCGATGCGTACCACTTTGCTGTGTATCAGCTTCGAGAGCTCATGACCCGCCTCCGGCCCCCACGCTTGACTGCGCTCGGGCGCATCTATCCCTAAAATGCGAATCTTCTCGTACGCACCCGAACGGCCGCCCTCACGCTGAACCGTAATCGTATCGCCATCAACCACACGCACAACACGCGCATTGTAACTCTCATTCGATTTGCTCTGCGCCGGCTTGCGCGTCGTCTGCTTCTTCTGCTTCGATGCCGACTTCGTCGCACTGCTCTTGCGCGTGCTACCACGCTCCTCCTGCGCATAGCGCGCCGAACTGCTCGATTTGCGCGAACGCTCACGCCGCGACGCCGCAAAGCTATCCAATGGCAGGAAATATGACAGCACTAGGAACAGCGCCAGCCATACTAGCATGATCGGCTTGAATCTGTGTTTGCTTTTGCGGCGTTTCATCGTGATTTCCCCCCCTAGTAAATTTTAGAAGAACTTTTTGGCCGGCAAGCGCTTCACTTCGTATGCGTGATCACGCTTTGAGACAACTTCGATATTGAAATTCACTGTCTCGGTCGTGCGACCAGACTGGCTACCGACCGCTTCAATCTTGTCGAGCACATCCATGCCTTCGATGATTTTGCCGAAAACCGCATGATGGCCATCCAACCACGGTGTCTCGACAAATGTGATGAAGAACTGGCTGCCGTTGGTGTTGGGGCCGGAATTCGCCATCGAGAGAATGCCACGGCCTGTGTGACGCAGCTTCTTGCTGAACTCATCCGCAAAACGATAGCCCGGATCACCAGTGCCCGGCATACCCGCTTGCGCATTCTGCTTCTTCGAGAACGGGCAGCCACCCTGCGCCATGAAACCGTTGATGACACGATGGAACGCCATGTCGCGATAGAAGCCGTCCTCGGCCAGGGTAATCATGTTCGCGACGGTGTTCGGGCACTCATCCTCATACAATTCCGCGAGCATGTCGCCCTTTGAAGTCATGATGCGAATGACCGGATTTCCAGTAG
>CAVGNO010000222.1:1640-2316 GCA_963630475.1 Blautia faecis
TTTTTTCCTGATTTGGTTGTATTGGTATTTGTCTTGTTGTCTGAAGCACTGTCCGCTGCAAAAAGCATCGCAGCCGAAAAAGTGAAAAGCACGAATAATTGTAGAATCGATTTCATCTCAAGCCCTGTTGTTGTGAACGCTGGCGCAGCTGTCCGCACGCAGCAATGATATTCCGACCGTGGCTTAAACGCAAAGTCGCCTGCACCCCACGCGCAATCAACTCATCCACGCATTGACGGCACCGCTGCAACGCCGGCGCACTGCAGTTGCTCCCCGCCGGATTGCACGGAATCAAATTCACTTTCGCACGCAGACGATGCGCAATCTGCGATAATTTACTCATTCTTTCCGAATCGTCATTGCGCCCCGCAATAAGCGCGTACTCTAATGTCAGCATCCGGTTCGTCTGCTGACGGTGATACTCGCATGCTGCAAAAATCTCCTCCAGCGGATAACGATAATCAGTCGGGATGATCTTCGCGCGCTCCTCGTCATTGACTGCATGCAGTGACAACGCCAGATTCCACGTGCTTTTTGTCTCCGCCAAACGCCGTATCCCCGGCACAATCCCGCTCGTCGAAATCGTCACACGCCGCTGACCAAACGAAATCGCCGGATCGGAATAGAGGAAATCAAGCGCAGGCAGTAAATTGTCGAGATTGAGTAATGGCTCGCC
>CAVGNO010000223.1:0-451 GCA_963630475.1 Blautia faecis
TTTCGACTGCGGCATCGACATTGACATGTTGTTCGGCATAGATCTCACGCGCTAATTCATACGCTCTTTCTATTCTGTTCATTTTTACTCCATTGTTTTGACTACGTTGTCAGCATTTCCCATCTCAAATGATGCGTGCCCGCTACTAGAATGCGGTCATTTGGTAATTGCGCAGTGTACCCAGTTGGGAGAATGAGCGAAATTTCATCGCGTGTCAGTTTCACACACACGACAGCATTTTTGCCGCAGTACAATTCGCCATCTGCCCACTCCAAATCTCCGAGATTCGGATGAAAAGCAAAGCATCTGCCGCCATTGATTGGCGACAATCCTAGGATATATTCGCGCATGAATGCCGCTGGCGCCGTAGCGAAACCGTGACACAGACTGCCGACGCCACCGAATGCGTCTTTACCAAATTGATGTACGCCAGCCTCAAAAATTGTCGGAT
>CAVGNO010000223.1:461-1174 GCA_963630475.1 Blautia faecis
GTCGGATAGCCAGTATCGAGGATTCTACACCAATACTTGCGGATAACATCCAATGCATTTGTGGTCATGCCATGGCGTGCCATCGCTTCAAGCACGATGGAATACAAATAGAGCTCCGGCTTCAACAACGCGTCATTATCCAGCGCATGCGTCAGTTTTTCCTGCACTGCGTTATCACCGACTTCTGCGAGTAGTGCGAGTGACTGTGCGACCAAGCTGGCAAGATGCGTTTTCTGCGAATTCATAATTACATCATCGACGATGAAACCAGCATCGCGCACATAGAATCTTTTCAAGATAGCGCTTGCAGTGCGTTGGCTCTGTGCAAGATACTCTCCCTGTGCGCGCTCTAATTGATAGCCGCATTGTTCTGCTAATGCAACGATGGTTCGCAATGCCATGACATAGAGCGAGTTACTCATGGATTCCTGGCAACCATTGAAGGAGAAGCCATTCAATTCAAAACTCCAGTCGATGAAATTCCAATTTTCTGACGGCACTTGAATCAGCCCATCAGCATCAAGCAACTGAGAAAAATACGCTAGCATTTTTTCGCATTTGGGCAGCAGTTCCCGCACCACTGCAACTTCGCCACCATAGCGATAGTAGTCATTCAGCATTATCACGAGCGCAAGAGACGTCACGGGAAATACGCATTTTTCCGATGACGGCATTGGGCATACGCTTGGCACACTGCCGTCAATGCACTGTTG
>CAVGNO010000223.1:1184-2266 GCA_963630475.1 Blautia faecis
CGCCAAGGGCAATCGATGAATACATCAGTTGCACACGCGCACAAAGTTTCAACACACTGCTGATAGATGCGCGTCACGCGTTCATCACCACAGCGGAAGAAGCATTGTTGGCGCAATGGATAGACGCGATTCTCTGCGCAGATATTGAGAACTTCTACTGGCAAAGTGAAATTGCGGATAATGACTTCGACGAATCTGAAGCCACGCTCGAAAAGCGTTGTGCCGATACAGTTGTAGCCATCTTCGAGGATATACCGGTCTGTGAAGCGATAGCTTATCGGCGAGTCGGGATATAACGTACACAAACGACCATTTTTACCATTGGGAATTTCGCCATAGACGACATCGACGATGGTGCCTGCAGGAGCATTGACTTCAAGCTTAAGCCGACCATTTATTATCCGTCCAAAATCCCAGACGAGTGCGATGCTATTTCCATTCGGCATGATTTTGCCATCGAATTCATCAGTGTTCAGTGCAGTCCATGGTTCGTGATTGATGAATTCTGCCAGTTTCGACAGCTCTTGAGCATCGCCAGCTGGCAAATTCGCCATCGAGCATAATTTCTGCGGATACTCCACGGAACACTCCAACGCGGGGATGTCGCGCGGAATCAGCACGCCAAATGTATACAGATTTTCAGACAATACCGCAGCTGGAACATACGTACGGCCGTAGCGTTTGCGCAAATCGCACATTTCCATGAAACCGATCTGCCTAGTGTATACTGGCACATCACGTGCGAATTCCGGACAAAACGAGACTTGCCAGCTAGCGTCGCTCTTAAAGAGCCCTGGTGATTCCACAAGCAACGCAGGAAAATGTGTTGTGACGATAAAATTTTCTCGCACGGGCGAGTGGACGAGTATCTTGATTTCATTACGACCGCGTTGAAGCAGCTTTGCGATTTCGCGCGTATCGAAATACTGAAGCGCTACGCTACCGCGGATTGGACCACTCCCCGCGTCTATTCCGTTAATCCACATGCGATAAGTGCTATCCGCTGTAACACGCAAGAGCACAGAAGCCGGCACGTCATCGCAAACGAATGCTTTATGGAATTCGCAAAAGAGATTTTCTGC
>CAVGNO010000224.1:0-2266 GCA_963630475.1 Blautia faecis
AGCACGAAAAGCACGAAAAGCACGAAAAGCACGAAAAGCACGAAAAGCACGAAAAAGAAATTGCGGGGAAGACGCAGGTAGCTCGTGTGTGTGGTGGGGAGCCGTCATCATCCATCGCATAGCGCACGCAGCAGGCACTGTTCGCAGTGCCCGGAATCTGCGGTTGTCGAGAATGCATCTGCATCCATCGATCGCATCATGCGCATCTCGCTCTTGATCATCCCCGCAATATTCTTCAGATTTTCATGGCTGAAGAAGTATCCGCGGCTGCGCCCACCGTCATTGAGCAAGACCGCCTCTGGCACGATCGCATCCAGCGGTTGCTTCCAATGGCTCATCGTATAAAAGATTCGGCATGCCATCGCATAAGAATCACTCTCGCGCTCCTCGCCGCCCGCATGCCACGCAACGACATGGAACTTATTTGCGGTGTCGCGGTAGATCAATCCGCTATCAAATTGTGCGCGAGTCCTGACGCCATCACAATCCAGCGTAATAGACGCCTGCGCATCATGCATTAACAGCGCTTCACGCGGCAAATTGACCAACTCATCGACCACTGCGCTGCTGACAAAGCCCGATAATGCGTCCTCAATCGACGCTTTTAGCGCATCAGTCGTCTCGCGTGGAATGCCCACGCCCGCGTCATCAAAGTAATGCTCGGCTAAAATGAGTCCCGATGGCATCTGGACGCCGATATTGCTTCGCGATTGACGCCACTGCGCACGCAGTAATTCCACCGCATGCGCAACCAGCGCAGTATAATCAGGCAAGACGCCATCCGCAGCATATCGCGACAATGCAAATGCGAGCGTCTCCGCAATGATTTTGCGCCGCCATTGCGGCAGTGTCACCAACGCACGCCGGCGCCGCAACTCGCCGCTCTCATCATCGGGAGCAACCCAGCGCAAGTAGTACTTACGCGGACACTCCCGAAAGAGTTGCGATCGCTCTGGCGTCCAGACAAATTGCTGCGTGCATTCCGGCATTATTTCAGCGTAGCGAACGCATCTCCATCCTCGGGATAGAGCAATGTGCCGTCCTGGTTAAAGACATCATGGAAGGGCGGATTTGGCACGCCTTTGTCTTCACTCCATCCCCAGGGATAAATCGTCTGGGTCTTGCCGGAGACCAATCCCCAGTTGATTGCACTGATATTGTTCTTCTTAAAGATCGGCAGGCTCCCCTTGAATGTGCTTCCGCAAGTACGCGCCATGTATTCGGAACAAAGAATCGGCCGGCCATCCGCAATCACGCGATAGAAGTCGCATTGAGTCTCCAAGATCTCCGGCTTGTTGTAGCAATGGAAGCTCACGACTTCGGACTGCTGCAGGATAAAGCGGTTCATACGGTCGAAGCCGGGACGCGTTGTCCACATTCCTACTGTAATCGGCTGATCAATCTCGACTTCGCGTGCCCAGCGGAAGACATCCTTGAGCAATGGGAACGACTTCTCCTCGCGCAAACCGCTCGTCGTCACTGCATCACCGGAGCTGCCATTGCCCGGTTCGTTATAGAGATCCCACAGCGCAATGCGCTTGTCATGCGCAAAATGCGTCAGCACGCCCTTGACGTATGCTTCCAGACGCGGACGCTGACTCAAGTCATCCGCAGCTTTGCTGCCCGGCGATTGCACCCATCCCGAGTTATGCGTAAATGGCTTCGGCGATGGCTGCTTGCCCAGCGCAAATTCGGTATTCCAGCAGTCGTCGAAGAAGACAAACATCGTCGCAATGCCATGCGAAGCCGCAATTTCCAGATATTTCTCCATGCGCGCGAGAAAGCCCTGCGCATCCTGCTCCCACAGCAAGTCATGCAGAAAGACGCGCATGATATTCATGCCGATGCTTTGCGCATAGCCCAATTCGCGATCGATCGTCTCCGCATCAAAGCTGTCCGCTTGCCACATCTCCAACTGGTTGATTGCGCTCGATGGCGTAAAATTTGCGCCGAAACGCCAAGTATCCTGCCAAAACTTTTCCATTCGTCGTTGATTAAAAGGGATTTTTGTGATACAAATGAACCATTGCGAAACACCGCTTACCATAATGCTTCGTATGTCCAACGCATTGCCCACAAACGAAAATTTCCGAGAGCATAAACGCCCCTGGATTTTTTCGCACATGTATACGGTGCGCATGCAGCTTCGTGTAAAATCGTTGCGAAATTATGCCATTTTACGAATAATTGCCTGTGGTATATCCTATAATATTATAGGGTGGCCGCCCCCGCCCAACCGCCCGGACAAGGTAATGCGTCACGCGCG
>CAVGNO010000225.1:0-1563 GCA_963630475.1 Blautia faecis
ACACCACACGCATGGGCAAGATTTACGAAGTAGGCGACCGATTCGCGCAATTGATGATTGTCGCATTGCCTTATGTCGCATGGCATGAATCCAAGACACTGACACAGACCGAGCGCGGAGTCGGCGGCTACGGAAGCACAGGGAGGTAATATGCAGCCAGATACAAAGAAATTTCTAGAAGCCGCTGGCGAAGCGGCTTCACGTTCAGTCGCATTTGCACTGGAGCGCAATATGCCGTTGATTATCGCTGATATTGATCGGCTCTCGATGGATGGCGAAGATCCGGAGCTGGATGTAAGCATAAAGGTCAAAGTGCGCCATGATAGCGCGAATTCGGCATCAATCAAAGTCCAGGAAGTCGCATGGAGCCGCAAATACAAATACTCTGACCGTGACTTCATGCCAGCTGAAGTCAATTTATCCCAGCCAGAACTCAACTTCACAATATCAACGCCAGAGAAGCCGAAACCGGAAGTCTCCGAGGATTGCATTGGCATTCATGGACGAGAGCCGATGCAATGGGAAAAAGCATCAATCTTAAACCTGGTGAAGCTGGCGGATGAAATCAACGCCGATATATACCGCTGGTGTGACTGGCCAGAAGTGCCGCATTGCGAACGGTCATTACTAAAGTATGACCATAAAACCCGTAAATGGGATTACTCACTTTGCCAAACTATCGACGAAGCGAATCAAGTAATGAAGATAGCAGACGAAAATGACAAGAGCATCGTCCTGGACGCAGCAGCCAAATTCATGCCGCTTACATATCAGCGCATTAAAGCGTATATAGATATTGTACCACCCGGTAACGACTCTGTCATTAAATACGAAGATGTCGTTACTCAACCGCTAATTGCTGTGAAATAATCGATGGATAAGGATAATCTGCAATTTTTGGCAACGCTGGTAAAGCTCAAACTCGCGAACGAGTCGCAAGTTAATCAGTTTATCACTGCCTCAATGAAGACTATCCATATCGTCGTTCGCAATGCAGTGCGCCAGCATCAGCTACTTGATTCCGATGCGGAGGATGTCGAACAAGACGCCATTCTCCGCGCATTGCGGTATCAAAAGAAGTGGGATGCAGCCAAAGGGAAATGGGTGACATATCTCTCGCGAATGACAGTATCGACGATCGGCGAGCATCGCCGCGAATACGCAAAACAAAAACGCGCTGCGGATGCTGCACGGCAAGATATGCGCGATTTACCTCTATGATTTGAAATTAACCATGAATACAGCCGAAATCATTGCAAAATTTCCTAACATCCATCAGACAGCAGAAAACGAATGGATGGCGCAATGTCCAGCACACGAAGATAGTAATGCGTCGCTGCATATCACTGAAACAAATGATGGTGCACTGCTGATGAATTGTTTCGCGGGATGTCCGCAGGATAAAATTCTCTCTGCAATCGGGTTATCCTGGAAGGACCTGCCACAAAAAGCATTCAAGCCGCGTGAGAAATACGGCTTGACATTAGCCGAGTATTCTGCAGCGAAAAATATTCCGATAGAACGCCTGATGGAATTCGGATTGCATGACGCAATGCGCATCAC
>CAVGNO010000225.1:1606-2258 GCA_963630475.1 Blautia faecis
GGTGTGAAGATTCCATATTTCGACGAAAAGAAGGAAAATCCGAAAATTCGCTGGCGGATGCGGATGTCTAAAGAAGTCGGAACGGAGCCATCGCGCTTCTTATGGGAAAAAGAAGGCGATATGCGCCTCTATGGCTTATGGCGACTGCTACCACCTGAACAGTCACCCGGAATTATCCTCGTCGAAGGGGAGAGTGATTGTCACGCATTATGGAATAGCGGCTTCCCGGCTCTCGGATTCCCAGGCGCAGCCAATTATAAAAACAACCGGGATGACGCTGTATTAAAGCGTTATCCAAATCTGTATATTCACATCGAAAAAGACAGTGGCGGCGAAGCGTTATTCACTTCATTCGTCGGTAAAAAATCCAATAGCAGTTTCACGCGGCGCAGCCCGTCGACACTGCTGCCGAATTGCCGCTTCTTCGTCCTGAAGGACTACAAAGATCCGTCCGATGCATGGCAAGCGCTGCATGATAAGCCGGACGAATATGTCAAGCTGATTCATGATGCGCTGTTAAATGCGAAGCCTGCAGACCAATTTGAACGACCGGCTGCATGGCATAAGCCGGAAGAGCCGAAGCCGGAAGAAAACAAAAAGGAAGCGTCTAAAAAGAACGCAGCCGATGCATCTGCAGAAAATGGAAAATCTG
>CAVGNO010000226.1:0-458 GCA_963630475.1 Blautia faecis
AAAAAAGCACGCGGATGCAATAAGCGCGTTCACAATCCACAGCCGGAAGAGCCGCCCACTGCAGAAGCTTTCTGCCGCGTTCTGCCAGCCAATACATCCGGAATGCCGGGGCGTCCGATGACATTGACAGATGCCGGAATTGATTTGAAACACTGTCACGTCTCAGCAGTGGAAAATACATCCGAACTGTATCGACTGTATGACTATGGAGCACAAGCCAAAGGCGTCTTCCACAACGGCATGCTCGTCTGCGAAAGTATTCCCATAGACGATGAAAAGACTCATTTTATCGGACTCCTCCTGTTCAATAAAAATGCTTTTGAAAAAGCAAAATCTGATCATCGACAATATTGGGACTGGCATAAACACCGCAATGATGCGCGCTGGCGCAGTCAGGAATCCGGCGAAATGGATTATGATGCAAAAAATCTGATGCACACATTCCGACTGCTGTATTC
>CAVGNO010000226.1:468-2216 GCA_963630475.1 Blautia faecis
AACTGGAATCGTTGCGAACAACAACAGCATTGCCGGAAAACGCAAATCTTGATGCCGTAAATTCTCTCCTCATGACTATCACAGAAAAATGGGAAGCTGACAACTTCACCCCCATTTGATTGATTGCCATAATGTGTATACGGCGCACACCCGCGCCGGCCGGTTCTGGCGGCTTGTCCCCGACCGTTCCGGCGGCTTGTAGCCGCACATCATTTACACATTGCGCCACTTTATGCCTGGTGGGTGCTGTCTCTGCGCGCAAGCCACTTGTTCTGTGCCCGAGGCGCACGCCTCGGGGGCATTTATTTCTGCCTGCGAAAAATTACGCTAGCCATTTGCAAATACATCTTTTATGGCATCGAGGTAGCCATAGCCATATTCTTCTTCGGGTTCGAGCATAGATCCCTCGGTCCATTCATTCCAAGCATTAATACTCATCGTTGGAATATTTAGTGAGACTGCGCGGGCAAGCACGCATTGCAAAGCGTGCATGAAATTCTCTGGCGTATTGCCATCGTAGACACCACTATATGGATAGCCGTGATCCCATTCCCAGCCATCAGTCGGCATAGTGCGTGGCGATGGATCCCAACCAACTGACACATTGGGATAATACGGCACTTTCGGGAAGCGTTGCAAAATGCCATCCCATGTCTTCATATACGCATCGAGAAGTTTATCATAAGGCATTTTTAGTCCATCGAAGCCGACATGATGACACCACACATACGAGCTAACCGATGAAAAGCCGAGTTGCTCAATACGCCCAGCCAGATCCACCTTCATGTCCGTTTCGCCCGGCAACACCGGCATTTCCATGAGCACCAGATTCAGATGCAAGTCCGGGAAACCAGCGCGTTTGGTCTTTTCGCGGAATTGCGCGAGTTTCTTTGCCACGCCCTCAAAGCTTCCGAACATCTTGAGTAACGTTGAGAATTGATAGAAGGCAAAATATGGTGCGCCATCCAATTTGTAGTAATTGGGACGCATAAAGTAGTGCTCAATCACATAGTCGCAAGCGCGATCAAAATTGTCCTCCGCTATCACCCCCGGATAAATCATCTCAGCATTGCGCGAATATGGCCACGGATGACCATTCACCCAATCATGATTTGCCCACATAATTGCAAATTTCAAATCGACAGAATTCGTGGCATTAAGGAATCCACGATCAAGTGCGCCATTGAGCATCGGCCCATCATTATACCAATACCAGTCGAAGAGGAAATAATCGAGACCATGACTTGCCGCGGCATCGATCTTCTGTTCCATCACCGCTGGCAATGCCTCATCCTGATAGCCCCACAGCGGCACTTTCGGTTGCTTGTGCCCCGGAAAACGCGAACGCGCACTTTTCACTAACTCCCATTCACTCCAGCCTTTGCCATGGTATCGCTCATTAGTAGCATCTCCGGCGTGAAAATTCGGAAAATAATAAGCTCCAATCTCAACTTGCTTGCTCATATCGATATACAGACTTTTTGCGCATGGAGGTAACGTCTGCCCCTCCATGCGTGATTCATTCTTAGCTCCGTGTAACTTATTCGCGCACCAATTCCAAATACATGGTCCTGGTATTCTGATCGATGACAAAGCTCTCCTTGCCATCGCGCAGTACTACCTGCAACTCACCGACGCGCTTGCCAGTCGATTGATCAAGGCGGAAAACCTTGAGCGACTTACTGACAACTGGGGTAGCCGAGATGGTCGCATAGAATGGCTCGGTGAGAATCGGCAATTCACCACTT
>CAVGNO010000227.1:0-2153 GCA_963630475.1 Blautia faecis
CGCCGGATGGTGCATAGCGATAGCCGTAAGTCGCCAGGAGGCGTCCATCCTTGAGCGGCAGCAGATGCTGTGGATAGCCACGCACTGGTGTTTTGATTGGAGCGCTCCAAGTCCTGCCGCCATCAGTGGAGCGGCAGATGCGCATATAGCCATCACCCGGTGGCGGAATGCGAATTGCAGTCACCATCGTGCCATCGGCAAGAATTGCAGTATGCGGTTCTTCGTATGATACGCCGGCGAACCAATCGGCTTTTTTCATTTCGCAGATTGTTGCGATTTTCTCCCAATGCTTCGCATCAGGCGTCCCCTTGAACATATAGACTTGGCGCGCGCCATTGTCATTGCCGAGCGCTGGCTGATAGAGTGTGCCATCTGGTGCGATTGCCGGACCATGAGGTGAAAATGCCGGTACTTTTATCGGTTCACCAAAATGATGACCGTCCCGACTAAAGAGATAGCGGCATCCGCCGAAATTCTTTTCACCGCTTTGTCGGATATACTCGCACTCATGCGGATACTTTGCCGCATCATTTTTGTAATACAGGAAGCTGTTCCAACCGCCATGCGTGAGCAGAATTTGACCATTGGGAAGAGTCTGGATTGACGGATCGCGCTCATCGCTTTCTGTATCTGCGACTGCCACAGGCGCAGACCAATTTTCGCCATTATCCTTTGAGTATGCAATACAAATACGACCGTATGGACAAACATGGCCTTCGCCTTCACGGAATACTGCGGCCAACTCTCCACTAGGAAACCGAGTAATGCCAGGGAAAGCCAGATGCCGCCCTTTGATTGCACAAATCGTAATATGACGCACTCCCGGCGTCTCCTTCACATTCAACATGCGTTGCATTTCAGCGTTGCATTGCACTGCATACGGCGTCGTGATTACGATATTACGCACACGACCACTGAATGCACGCGTGGAGCCAGTGATACTATTTGCACCAACGACAAAACGTAAGTTATCCAATGGCGGATTGACAATGATCGGCGCATCTCGACGTTCGTTATTATCCACTTGAATTGCGACGACTTTACTGACTGGATCTATTTCGACAATCACGCGATGCCACATCCCTTCGCGATATTTACACGCCGTCTTGACTTGATTAATCGTGTTATTTCCGCGTTCGTTGAGTAGCACTTTGACGACTTTATCGCCATTCGCATTTAACTGCGCTTCAAAATGCACAGAAATTCCATCAGCTTCGATTAAGCGCGGAAATGGGTTATTCTGCTCCTTGTCATCCTGGAATTCCAATTCGATACGTCCGCCTTTGGAGAAATCAAAATGTTGATTAATGCGGAGTGCATTGTAGCCACTAGCATCGGCCTTGAATTCGTATGCATCGCCCAGTGGATCTGCAATAAGCTGCGGCGCATGGGAACTCATTTGAGCATCCTGCATATCGACGCGTATTTCGGCCGCAAATAGCGCGACCGAACCGCACAGCATGCTCAAAACAAACGTTTTCATTGTCATCATTGAGGATTTCCTTATTTTTCAGTAGACATGGTGGTGTTTTTACGCCAGCGGCTCCAAATGACATAATTGCTGCTCTGTGGATTATTTCTATCGGTGAGCAGACTAGTGATATAGGAGACCAGCAAAATTACAACCATCGGCGGAACGCTGACCAGCATGAAACTCATGCGTTCTTCGGGAGCGGCGAAGAGATAGCGCCAGAAGTATGTGTATAACAACACAGGAGTGCCGGCAATTAAACCGGTAATCAATCCCTTTGAATTTGTGCGGTAGGTCAGCAAGCCCAACAGGAAAATCTGTCCAGTGAATGTCCCCAGCATGCCGAGAATGACATTCGAGACTTCCAGCAACGGAATGCCGCGTCCTTTGAATGCGATAAGGATAGTGATACCGAAGAGACATGCAAACACGCCCAGAATCAGCGTCGTGATTTTTGCCATCATCATATAGTGCGCATCCTCGCGGCCGGGCCGCATCACACGCTGATATACATCCTTGATCCATACAGTCGCCAGTGAATTCTCGACCGCGCTGATTGTAGACATCACTGCAGCGAGGATGCCGGCAACCAGGATGCCGCGAAATCCCATCGGCAGTTCGCGGGAGACGAACATGCAGAATGCGTCATCTCCGCCAGTTTCTGCAGGAATCAGTCCGGGAT
>CAVGNO010000228.1:0-2147 GCA_963630475.1 Blautia faecis
CTATATGCCTGCTGGCTCTCATTGTTCACCTCGCCGCACCACATAGAGGACAGCACTCTTTCAATAGCTGCGCGATTATTATCGTATAATGCCTGAAAATTCATTTCCGTTCTCTTTCCTTATAAAATCGCGGGTAATGCCACGCCCTTTTGTTTCCAATCAAAGCCAAATTCATCAGCAAATCGTTGCAACGCAACAACATCATCTTTTATCAGCCGCCCCAGTTTTTGTTTGCATAATGGAATGTACAGCTCTTTTACATAGTCGCAATTTTTCTCCCGCAATGGTAGCATCGCAAAAAAGTAAATGCCGTATGCTGCCGCAATTTCAAAACAATGCAGGAAATTAATCCTCTCCTCATCATATTCCCACACGTCATATTCACCCAATACGCATGGGAAGACATCAGGCCATTCGCGCTCCCGCAAATCGGGAAAGATGATCTCATTGGGAGGGCAATTTCTCTGCCATGCTACACTCTCCGGAGGCGTATCCACAAAATAATTCCATTGCAGAAATCCATTATTTGTATCGTCATGCAACGGGACACTTAAACAGACATCCAGCCATTGTGGCGCATCGCTATCCAATTTCACTGCGGAAACAAAGCGCGATTCCTCCAATGCCTTCAATGCAGAATTATCATCTAACCGGAATTCCGGCAATGCATAGATAGATTTCAAATCACGGCAACAGTACTTCCGGTAGCCTTCGGGACTGAAATCCTGAATCACGACATCATTCTTAAAAATATACGGGAGCGCAAAACGCTCTCCTGACGCGATATAGCGCACTGTTCTGTCATTACGAATGACCGCTTTACAGCTGGTTGCGCGCCACACTTCCAAACGAAGTTTGCCTGACGCATCTTTTTCTTCAAATACGCGAACCGGTAACTGCACGTTGCCATCCCGGCAAAAATCATCTGCGTATTCATGCTTTCCAATACGAATTCGTCCACACAGACAATCCCTCGCGATTTGATGCGGAAAATAGTATACTGTTAGCTGTTCCTGTTTCCCCCTCGCCGTGAGTCGTAACTTGACTATCCCCTGTTCGGGGGACTGTTCGTCATTCCATTCGATATAGTGTCTGCCTGCTTTGAATTCGATTTTTTCCGGCTTCTTGATTTTCCCGCAGCAGTCCGACTTCACATTCATGCATTCTGCGAAATGGCGAATAACCAACTCATCGCGGCAAAACAACAATGGCAACGGCACTTCAACATAGTCTTTGCCTTCGTCATCGTATTGAAGATATGTGACAGTACCCTGCTCTGAATAGCGCAATATTTCAGGATGCAGCACAACGGTTACTTGTTCAAATCCACATCGATTGTACAGTGTATGTTCAGACCCGCGTTCATTAATAAACTTCACCCATTCGCGGATGGGATGCCATATCATCTGTTCACTGCATTGCTGCATGCGATTGACAAAACAGCGTCTTGTCCCACCGGCAGATTTATCACCATCGATGACACGGCAAGTTTGCGTGCAAAGCAGTGCTGTTTCCTGGAGAGCATTCGGTCGTGCCCTACTACTCCACTCTTCGCTATAAGGTTCGCATCGGAACAACTGTAGCCATTCCACGACCGCGAAACGCTGCACGGCATGTTCGCTACCATCTTCTTCAGCGGCAACAACCTCTACGGCATTGAATGGATCGCCAGGAATTTCCGCGACATCGGCGAATTGCTGTACGCCCCAGGCAAGAAAACCTGTTGCATGACAACCGGTATTGTAGAATGTAATTGCCGCATCGCCGTCCGAACAGCTTGTCATTACGCGTTTTTCATCATTCCAAAAACGCACATAGACGCGCAAGCTCTTTTGCTGTTCGGGATCGCGGATTCCCCACAACCGCACGCGTTCAAAAGACAAATACTGATGCTGCGCACAACCAACCGCCTCCGGTTTCAACCGCAAGCGCAGAAAGCGCCGCATCATACTCGTGTCAGTTGGCGCTATCACAACCCACTCCAGATAAAATTTATCCCTCAGCACTTCGTCATTTGCGCTTTTGACTCTGGCAATAAACCGATTGATCAGCGAATCCGGCTCTGTTCGATCTGCGCTTGCAAATGGATAGTTCCCTTCGAAAATAGTTTTCAAGTATTCATAGAGACTGCCGTGTTCAAGAATACT
>CAVGNO010000229.1:0-2109 GCA_963630475.1 Blautia faecis
TCCGTTAATCTCCGTTAATCTCCGTTAAAATCCGTTAAAATCCGTTAAAATCCGTTTCTGTTTCCCATTATGCGTTATCCAGCAGTCCCCCTCATTGTCCACGACCCGTATTTCAGCGTCTGGTCCACTACCGACACACTGCCGTGTTCCTATCAGGATCGCCCATGCCACTGGAGCGGCTCACCTGTCGGCATCCATGGCGGCGTCAGCGTGGATGGCGTCGCAGCGTCATTTCTCGCGGAGAATCCGTGGAATCTCTTCACAGGCGAAGTCAAACAGCTCTCCTGCCGCGTCCTGCCGACGCGCACAGTCTATGAATTTGAATTCCGCAGTGTCAAGCTGACCGTGACATTTCTTACGCCCGCGCTGCTTCACGACTTGAAAGTATTGTCGCGACCGCTCACATACATCCTCTTCAATGCGGAATCACTGGATGGCAAGCCGCATCAATGCCGCATCTACTTCGATTGCAATCAGTCTATCTGCATCAACAACCCCGGCGAGGACTTCACGTGGGGACGTCTCGATAATTCCGCGTGGCATACGCTCTATGTGCGCAGCACCGCACAGCCCGTGCTGGGAAAAATCGGCGATGCAATCCGCATCGACTGGGGCACATTCTATCTCTGTCTGCCCAAGGATCAGCCGGAGACCCACAGCTGTATCGGCTCACGCCGAGATCTCGTCGCCGATTTTGCCAATAACACGACATGGACGCAAGACGACGCCACGGCATTCGAAGACGGCCATGGCGAAGCCGGCAATTTCTGCCTCGCGACGTCATTCGCACTCCCACTGGGTGAAGAACGGTTCATCGCGTGCGCATACGACGACATCTACAGCGTCGAATTCCTCCAGCGCCGCCTCAAAGCATACTGGCATACCGAATTCGACAGCTTTGCACAGATGCTCAATGCCGCATTCGCGCAAAAGGATGAACTCAAAGCGGAATGCATCGCATTCGATGAATTGCTCATGCAACAAGCGAATTCTATCGGCGGTGACGAATACGCGACTATCTGCGCGCTTGCTTACCGGCAATCCATCGCAGCGCATAAACTCGTCGCCGATATCGATGGCACGCCGCTCTTCTTCTCGAAGGAGAATTCCTCCAATGGCTGCATCGGAACTGTCGATATCACCTATCCGACTGCGCCGCTCTATCTCTTCCTCGCGCCGGAACTCGTGCGCGGTATGCTCTTGCCAATCTTCGATTATGTCGAAAAGACCAACCGCTGGCACTTCCCCTTCGCACCACACGATGTCGGGACATATCCGCTCGCAAATGGACAAGTCTACGGCGGCGGCGAGAAAACTGAAGACGACCAGATGCCTGTCGAAGAATGCGGAAATATCCTGCTCGTCTGCGGCGCACTCCTCCAGTTCCATAACGACGTACCATTCCTAAAGCAACACGAGGAAACGCTGCGCAAATGGGCGCAATACCTCCTCGATAAAGGCTATGATCCCGAAAATCAGCTCTGCACCGACGACTTTGCCGGACACCTCGCGCACAATACCAACCTCTCGCTGAAAGCTATCCTCGCAATCGGCGCATGGGCGCATATCACCCAAGCACTCGGCAATAAAGGCGAAGCAAAACACTTCTACGAATGCGCACTTAAAATGGCCGGACAATGGATTCACGACGCCGATGATGGCGACCACTTCCGCCTCGCATTCGACCAGCCCAATACTTGGAGCCAAAAGTACAACCTGATCTGGGACCGCCTCCTCGACCTCCATCTCTTCCCTCACGATGTCGCGGAAAAAGAAGTCGCATTCTATCGCGCAAAACAAAATGTCTACGGAATACCCCTCGATAACCGCAAGGATTATACTAAGCTCGACTGGCTGGTCTGGTGCGCATGCCTCACCGGTTCGCGCGAAGACTTCGATGCGCTCATTCAACCCGCGTATAAGTGGCTGAATGAATCAGTCTCACGCGTCCCCATGAGCGACTGGTATATGACGACGCCACCCGGCGAAGCAATGAGCTTCAAAGCACGATCCGTCGTCGGCGCCGTCTTCCTCCCCTTCCTCGCACGCCTCCATACCGAACAAATCCCGTAATCCCCACACGTACCCACGGTGGGGATATGGCGCGTG
>CAVGNO010000230.1:0-2080 GCA_963630475.1 Blautia faecis
ATGCAAGGATGTCGTAACCATTGCGAAGAATGCGATAGCGGAAGCGAAGAAGAAGCAGTGCCAATGCGTCATCCTGGATACTGCGGGCCGTTTGCAGATTGACGAACCGCTAGTGCAGGAGCTGATTCGCTTGCGTGACAATATCAAGCCGCAGGAAATTCTGTTAGTCGCGGACGCAGCGTTAGGCCAGCAAGCGGTATCGGTCGCAAAGCACTTTGATGACGCGCTGTCGCTGACGGGTATTATCCTGACCAAGCTGGACGGCGATGCGCGAGGCGGCGCAGCGCTTTCGATGCGTCAGACGACTGGCAAGCCCATCAAGTTCATCACGACTGGTGAGCAACCGATGGATCTGGAGACATTCCACCCAGACCGCATGGCATCACGCATTTTGGGCATGGGTGACATCCTCACGCTGGTTGAGCGTGCAGAGACAGCATTCAAGGAAGAGGAAGCACGGCAGCTTGAGCAAAAAGTCCGCAATGCGACATTTGATTTTGAGGATTTCCTCTCTCAACTGGAGCGCATCAACAAAATGGGCGGGCTCATCTCGCTGTTGAAATTCCTGCCTGGGATGAATAACTTCCCCAAGGAATTGCTCGATGAGAAAGTGATCAAGCGCACGGAAGCGATCATCCGCAGTATGACGCCGACCGAGCGGAAGTTGCCGGAGACAATCAACGCGAGCCGCCGGAACCGTATTGCCAAAGGCAGTGGCGTCACTGCGCAAGCAGTCACGGATCAGATTCGCAATTTCATGAGCATGCGCGAAGTCATGGCAAAAATCAGCGGTGGCGGCGCGCCATCGATGATGAATACGCTCTTTGGCGGCGGCGCAGGAATGGCCAATCTCGCGGGCATGATGCAGCGCAATGAATTCCGCGGCACAGGTCAAGCAGCGGGATATGCCAGCAATGGCGCAAGCCATCAATCTGCCGCACACGCAGCAAAGCTGAAAGCGCAAAAGGATGCACGCCGCAAGATGGCAGAGAAGTCCAAGAAACGCAACCGCAAGAAATAACATCCAAGGATGAAACATCTCACACCGCAACCTGGGGTTCTGAGCAGAACCGCGACATTCTCGGCATTATGCGTCGTATTGTTGCTCTTCTGCTTGACTGCAGTCTCGTGCCAGAGCTTTTCGCCGCGCGAGACTCTCGACAACCGGATTGCGGATCGTGATGCAGAAAAAAACGGCGTCCTCGAACAATCGCGCAAAGAGCGCGCACTGGACGCCGAAGTCAAGCGGCGTTTCGGCCTTGTACGCCAGCTGATTAAAGCGAATAAATTTGCCGCAGCCGATGACATCCTAGCGTCACTCTCGTTGCTTGATCAGTATCAGACTGAAGTATCAGACTTGAAACGGCTGGTCGAGCTAGCGCGCAATATGGGCGCAAACATGACTGCGCTGGCTATTGACCAACAGCGCATCATCAATGAATCAGCGGATTCGCTAGTACTGCCGAAGCGCTACCGCAATTCGGTCGAATTCACGCCGGATCTGGAGCCGGAATTCCTGCCGGATGGCCCACTGGAAAAGCTGCTTACTACGCATATTTCGCTGAAAGTCGAAAATCTGCCGCTGGCAGATCTGGCAATGCAATTGCAAAGCGTCGATGAACTCAATATCGCCGACCCGCTCAATATCATCTTCAGTGACGACACGGTCAAGGGCAAGACATTCTCCTGCAATTTCAAGGATGTCCCGCTGGGCGAAGTCTTTTCCTTCATCTCGCGCAACCTCGGCGTCACATTCAATATCAACGAGCACTTGATCTGGGTAACGACATCGCCGCAGGGGACGAAGGGCTATAAGCTGGAAACCAAGATTGTCCATCTCCGTCACGGCATTATCCCCAGCGTCCCGGAAGGCATCGGTGTCACCGGCACTACTGCATTCAAATCTAGCCAGGAAGTCGATAATGACCTCTCGACTGCGCTGGAAAAATTCTTCAAGGATTCGCCGACGGGCGGGGGCTACTCATTCTTCCCGAACCGCAATCTTCTGATAATCACAGACACGCGCGAAAATTTACGCATACTGGAGCGCTTGATCTACGAGCTGGACAAACCGCCATAT
>CAVGNO010000231.1:0-2023 GCA_963630475.1 Blautia faecis
GTTAAGCTTGCAGAGCTGATGATAGGAAAAACGCTCCTTGCGGATGCCGATGCCGACCATCGGCGGCTCCGAACACACCGTGCCAGCCCAGGCAACTGTCAGCACATTGTACGGATACTGCTTGCCATCACCCGTTCCCACCAGCACAACCGGCACCGGCGCTAATTGCGTGCTGCCTTCCCAAATTACTTTTTCATTCGCCATAAAATTGATTCCGTAAATGTTTTCAAAACACACAAAGCCAGGGACAACCCACCGGCCAGACCGTCCATTGCAACCGTCAAGCCATTAATGTAATGCTCGGCAAGCACATTAATGCGTATTATACGATAGCGATGCGAAGAAACTGCCAATCCGCAAGCACTGCCGGCAAGACTAAACCATTGCAGCGATAATTCACAATTAAGCGCGCTTCGCGCAAGCTCACCGGCGCTGCTCCGCGTTTCATCGGAAGCCAATGATATTCGAAATGAGGGAAATTGCGATATTTGCGATACATATAACGCGGCAGCTTGAACGCACCGAGTAGACAGTCGATTTCCACATAATCATCATAGCAAGTGATTCTCCGCACTGCGCGATGCAGTAAATTGCGATATTGGCCATCCTCAATACGGCCATTCAAAATAGCTTCCGCCAACTTGAAGTACTCGCGCGCTTTTCGGTCAATGTGCTTCGAGAGCTCCAAATCATGCGTGAGTGCGATGATTTCATTATTCAGAGACGTATGCACGCTGTATGCGTCCTTATATGCTTGCTCGTAAGCCGGATAACACTGAATCGTATTGCTCACATAGTGCGAACTGAGCTCCTCAAGTTTTTGCTCGACGCCACCTAGCAGCTGTTGCTTATGCGCGATTGTTCGCTGCAATTTCGTGACATCGCCGCCTTCCGCCAATTCGCTATGCAGTGCCAGAATCAACAATGGCAACATCGCTTCACGCAAACCCGTATATTCAGACGCCGCGCGCATCAGCGTCACGTTAGTGCGGCTGCGCCCGCAATCGCGATTATGAACGACATTGACGCCGCGTGCGCAGATATAGCATTGCTTCCCACTGTCGATTGCAACCGAAAGACGGCTACCGCAATAACCGCAGTAGATGATTCCGCTAAAAGGATGTACGCCAGTCCGGCTTGCATGACCTTCTGCGCGCGGCGAATTCACAATTTCATTTGCGCGCTTCCACTCATCGAAGCTGATTATCTCCATGCCCTGAATTTGCCGCGCCGGAATCAGCGCGCCATGGCTGTCGTACATATACCCGCAGTAGAATGGATTCGCAATAATATGCCGCCAGCTGGTATCGTAGAAACACTTGCCGCGACTGCGCTCCTTGAATTGCTCATTCAATTCGCGCAACAACTGCGAATACGACGCATGCTCTAAAATCCGCCGGTAGATATACTTGACCACTTCGACTTCATCGGGAATGAATTCAATCGCGCGGTCGCGTCCGCCAAGATAGCGCACCGCGTACATCTGCGGCATATTGGGATAATAGCCGGAATCCTGCAATTTCGTCAAAGCTTTCTTTGCTTTCTCCCTAGTGAGCGCAATCTGATTGTCATTTACTTGCTGCTGAATGCTCGTCACCAGCGAATCGGCAAAACACGAGAAGTCGATGCGCCCCTCCTTGATGCTCACCAACTCCACTTTGTGCGCCAACAGCTGCCGGTTGATATATGTCGATAAGAAGCTATGCTGGACTGGCCGATAAAGCCGCGTGACATCATAGACCAGCAATATCTGCACACGGTTGAGCATCGACAGCGCACTGCCCAAGCCGGGACGCACACGCTTCTCGGTCGTATGCGTGCGCAGCCACTCCTGCAATGCGCCATCCATCGCCATCAGCGACTCCGCGCCCGATGGATAAAGCCGCCCCGGCGTATTGGAATCATGATAGACGCCGATTACTTCATAGCCATGCGCAGCCGCATAACGCAAACACTCCTCCTTCTGAAAAGATATCGAAGCACTCTCCTCCTCCTTTCCACTACTCTGACGACAATAAATGAT